>JADFZC010000055.1 GCA_015232735.1 Oligoflexales bacterium
ATACTTTCATTATATATGATCCCTACACAAAAAAACCAGATGCCCAGAATCATCAAATTTGGCATACTCTGTTGAAGTTGCTATAATTGCATGAACTCTTAACCTGAATTATCATCTAAACAATTTAACTTGCACCGAAAAACTGGCCGATTGAACAACCAACATCCGAATTCTGATAAAATGTAATAGAGAAGATCATTCTTAAACCTCAGCAATTCAGATGCAGGAATTTTATCCTGTCGTTATTACAGCTTTAAAAAAAATTTCGAATATGGAAATTTTCTAAAAAATGCTTGGAATAACACAGTCAATAAAATACTATCTGAAAAGCTAAAACAGGAAAGAGAGAATAATTATGAAAAACACCATTTTCACATTTATTTTGATTTCATTGATCGGTTGCGGCGCAAATAACTCAGCACTAAATCAAAACAGTCTTGGAAACAGCCAGGAAAAATACGGTGACTACAGCAAAAACGATGGTTCAGGCGGTATACGTATTTTCGGGGATTCAATATTTACCACCAGCGATCACAGAATTAAAAAGCAGCTGGAATCCCTGGCTTCAATCAGTATAACCGACCATGCTGTCGGCGGAGCGATAATGAGTCAAATAAAAGACCAGTACATAGCCAACCGAACACAAAAAATAAAAACAGTGATAATGGACGGTGGTGGCAATGACATTTTGGGAAACAAGGGAAATTGTCAAAATCAGATGAATGACACATGCAAATCACTTATTAAAAGCATTGTCGACACACTCAGGGGAATTTTCGAGCTTATGAAAGAGGATGGAGTTCATCAAATCGTTTTCCTGGGATGCCACTATCCCATGGGCTGGAATGGAGGCTTCGAGCAATCAGTTGATTATGGACACACTCTGCTTGAGGTTGCCTGCTCAGAATCTACGGTACCGTGCATGGTTGTCGATCCAAGACAGACATTCAAAAACAAGTCTGATCTTCTGGAGTGGGATGGAGTTCATCCAAATTGGAATGGAACCGCTGTAATGGCGAAACTCATATGGGATGAAACGCAAAAAAACAAGGTTGAACTGTAGTAATGATATGACCCCAAAATCCATGCTGAAGAATGCCCCTCGTATTCCCTTATGGTATTTTTTGCGCCGCAATCTTATCTCCATCGTTTTTCTGATATTTGGCATTTATTCAGCCGTCTCCCTTCAGCGCGATTATGCAAAGGCGCCTTATCTCATGGCCGCGCTTTTTGCCCTTTTCTCAATATTCCTCCTGCTGGGAGGATTATCATTTCTCAGCGACAAATCTGATTTTTTTTCCACACCCAAAGCCGAACGTATGCGCGAATGGATACGTTTTCTGGGGCGTAATGCCAGCCAGAGTCTTGCCCAATACATATTTGCCTTCTGCCTGCCTTTTTTTATGTACGCCCAAAGATTCGGTTATTTTTTGCTGACACTCTCGCTTACGCTGATGCTTCTGTGGAATCCATGGTGGGAACGTCTGGTCCAGCACTGGACTTTTCGCAGACTGATGCATGTCTGGTCAATTATGTGCAGCCTGAGTTTTATATATCCTTTTCTTGGGGCTGAATACTTGCAGTATTTTTATCCTGGGCTTGCAATATTCGGTTCGATACCGCTTCTTTTGGTCAGGCAGTTGCGATCGCGCCTTTTGCATGTTGCAGCGGGACTCATACTGGTTTTTACATTTACCCTTTTTTTGCCCCTGACTTCAAGGGTTCCTATGGTGGCTATATGGATTCATGATGGACACTTCGAGGCGGATCGAACTCGAAACAAGGAACCTGCCAGAATTATCGGCATCTCTTATGAGGCTCAAAAGCTTCGTCAGCTCCTTTTTGAAGGACACGAAATCTGCTGCGTAGCCCCTATCGTAGCTCCGCCATCCATAAAAGAGCACATCCGCCAGGAGTGGTCCCTGGACGGAATAATTCTTGAAAATCCTAAGCTTCCTACAGCAATCAGCGGAAATCCCTATCAAAGGCCATTTCGGTCATTTTATTGCAAGCGGAACTTCCCGCAGCTTGCTTCCGGCAGCACCTTAAGCTGCCGCCTCTTTATCGAAAATGATCTTTATCTAGGAGAAGCGGCATTAAGGCTGCGTTAATAGCCTGTCTAAAAAAGATTGATCCTCCCCTTTTTAGAGCCTGTTGAAAAAGCCATGACTCGGCGTTGCTCGTCGTCGGAAAATCCTCATTTACCAGCGCGTAAACTCCGGTTTTCCTCCTCCTTGCGCCTTGATTCCCGGCTTTTTCAACAGGCTCTTAGACAGGCTCTAAGAAGCTGTCTTACTTGGGAGCGGAAGTATTTATCTCATGAAATCTCTCTCTGAAGATTTTATGATCCGCATCGATCTCGGCCTTAAGCGATGCCAGAATCGGCGTTTTTCTGTCAATGAACTCTTCCGCCAGTCTTGTACGGGTCGGGTCAACCTTTGCATCCCACAGAAGACATCTTGCCATGCCTACAATGGATTTCATCTTCGTCAATCTCTCAGCATGCAGAAGCGCTGGAGACATATTCTCAAACTTGACAATGTTTCTTGCAAGTATCTTCAGGATCTGGATAATCCCGGCAGACTCATTGGAATCGATCGTGTCCCGTGCGTTCTCCTTGACAAGCTGCAGGAGGATTGAAAGAAGCGCAGAGTTGTAAATCTGTCGCATCTTGTAAACTTTTTTTCTCACCGGATCCCGTTCCCTGATACGTTTCCATCGAGTGCCAAGCGCCATCTCCGCAAACTCTGTCGGCCTGCGCATGATATCCTTGAATGTATCCTTCAGACACATCAAAGCCTGAATCTGCGATGTGCCTTCATAAATACTCAGAATCAGACTCTCCCTTACCCACCATTCTGGCTTGTATTCGACGCTGTAGCCGTATCCTCCATGGATCTGAAGATTCAATCTGGCCTGTTCAAACGTTTTCTCACCGCACCAGTATTTTATCAAGGGCGTCCAACTTCGAAGATTTCGTTTATAATAGGAAACCTTTCTCTTAATCTCCTTTTTCTCATCATCTGACAGTTTACTGTCTTCTGTCCGAAGCTTTATCTCCCCATATTTTATCAACGAATCGTAGTATGCCGCCTGATAGCAAAGACTCCTGAAAGCCTTTGTATCCACTTCCATGTCAAACAGTTTCTCCGCAACAAGTTCATGCTTGGCAATGGCTTTCCCAAAAGTCTTTCTCTGCTCTGCAAATTCATGAGCCATCCTGCAGGTGGCTTCCAGAAGACCCAATCCCTGAAAACCAACCGCAATCCGGGCTTCATTCATCAGATCTGTCATATAATTAAAACCCTTGCCATTCTCTCCAAGAAGGTAGCCAATGGAGCCGTCAAACTCCATAGCGCATGTAGCAGAACCGTGGATGCCCGGCTTCTCTTCAAGCTTGGTGATCTTGAAATTCTGTCTGCCATCCATGATCCTTGGAACCAAAAACAGGTTCATAGTTTTTAACCCTTTGGCACCCTTGGCATTTTTGGCAAGAACAAGACAAACCTGTCCCGAACCGTTGGTTATAAACTGTTTTGTTCCGAAAATCTTCCAAGTCCCATTGCCCTGATCCTCTCCGTAAGACCTGATGTTGCTCAAATCGCTTCCGGCATCCGGTTCGGTCAGTGCCATCGAGCCTGAAAAACTCCCCGAGGCAATCTGGGGAATAAATTCCTCCTTCACCTTGTCATTTCCATATTTGTAAACTATTTCAGCTATTGCTGAAAACCAGCTCACGTTCAACATTGTGGAGGGACAAGCTCTTGCAATCATCTCGGACATGGCAAATATAACTGCAGAACAGCCCCCCATTCCGCTGTATTGAGGTGACACCCCGATTCCTGGTCCGCCTAACTCAACGAATTTACTAACATTTTCAGATATTGCAGGAGGAAATTCCACCTCGCCCTCTTTGGACAGGTGAAGATTCTCCTTCGATACGGCATCAGCATTTGAGTGGACGGTTGACCCTGAATACTCTCCAAAGGTGTTTAAAACTTCAAGCCAGGTGTTTTGAAAATCCTCCCCGCTGGTTATTGAAAAAGCCTCTTTTTCTTCTGCGGGACACCACTTGAAAAGTTCATGAAAATTTACCCTTTTTTTAAGATGAAAAAGGATATCCTCATTATCGGATAAAAAGTTGCCTTTGCTTTGCACCTTAAACCTCCTCATTCTTCAACAACTTCACGATTATTAATTTCGTAGAAAACAATTTACAGCATTTTTCAAGTTATTAGATACCATTTTTTTCTAAAAAACATATTTTTCGATATAATGTATAATGCAGAATGACTGGAAAATTCAGGATCAATCTCCCTGTGAGGCTTTCTCATGATTAAGTTATTCATTATTTTCATGATTTCAATTGTACCTCCTCTTTCGGCAGAGGAGGTGGAAAGAAAACTTGGCCAGGATCTTCGCGAAGAATGCAGAGAAAGCCTCGCCGGTGTCTATCTTGACCTTTTCAGTGAAAATGTCATGATCAAAGAATTTATTGGAAAGACCTTAAAAAAAATTAAGGCGTTAAAAGACTCTCTTGAGGAAAATGAAAAAATATATGGAAAAACCCGGTCGGCATTTGAAAAATCAGACTATAATCCATCTTTAAGCGAAAAAATGGTTTCAACAAAATCAAAAATCGTAATTTTGAAGGAGCAGATAGCCAATCATGAAGCCGTCCTTGCCGGAGAGAGGAAAAGGGAGGAAATAATAGAGAGAAATAAGGAAAATCTAAAGAGGACCCTCGAAAAAGTTTTTGTTATTACACAAGAACATCCTGAATCAAAAAAGGAGGGCTCTTATCAAATAAAAGTTGAATATGAATACAAATGCAGGCAATTTCATTTTTTATGCCCGCTTCCCGAATCTCATGCCGCTTACCTTGTCGAAAGTGTAAAAGTTGTGGAAAAAATAAGACCGGATCAACCAAATCTTGTCTCTTGTATAAAATATTCGCAAATCAGGCCGCCAAAAAAGAACCTTAATATTACCCATTAGATTGTATTTCCAAAGCTCTCTCATTAAAATATTGAAGCGCAAACTGAGGCATTCTCACGGGACGGTTATCCATATCCAGAATAACCAGACTAATTTCAGCTCTCACGAGTTCCTTTACCTTTTCACCATTAATTAACAAGTGAGCCGACTGAACAAACGGAACAGAAGGTGAAGCCGAAAACCTGCATGAACTCTCAACTCTTACAAGATCACCAAACCTTGCCGGATAAAGATAGGAGAGGCTGGCCTTGGTAACGACAAAATGGTATCCGCGTCCCATCAGATCCATAAGATAGGAAACCCCAATCAAATGCTCCCTGGCCCTTTCGAAATATTTCAGGTAATTGGGATGATAGACGAAACCGGACAAGTCCGTATCTTCATAATAAATATTGAAATCAAAAGAGTGCCCCTCTACAACCGTTTCCCTATCCAAAATATTTTCCATAAAGCAAAGAAAGTTCTGATATGCGTTTTTCCGGAATAGATTCCCGTGCAGTCATTATGGCAAATTTGGCAGCCTCAAGACATTCGTCGGCGGAGGATTCGGGAAGCACCCTGCAAACTTCCTTAACAATGTCATTGGCCAACTTTGTATTTGCCTTGAGAACCTCCACTACCGCAGTAATAGATACATCCTCTTCAGTTTCGTGCCAGCAATCATAATCTGTAGCCAGTGCAAGCATTCCGTAGCAGATTTCTGCTTCACGTGCCAGTTTTGATTCCGGAATCGCAGTCATGCCTATTACTGCCGGCTTTAATGTGTTTCTGTAAAAATGTGATTCGGCTCTCGTTGAAAATTGAGGCCCTTCCATGCACACATATGCTCCCCCTTCGTGGACTCTCGCTGCCACGGATCTTGCCGCACCTGCGATAATTCCATTCATCTCTTTAGAAAAGGGATCCGCGAATGAAACATGCCCCACAATCCCGTCACCAAAAAATGTCGACGGTCTGTTACCTTTTGTCCTGTCAAATATCTGATCCGGAATGACCATATCGCCCGGTCTGATATCCTCCCTTAAAATACCAACCGCGCTTATTGCCATAAGATGTGTAACCCCAAATGACTTTAGCGCATATATATTAGCCCTTGAATTGACTTCGGTGGGAAGAAGGGTATGTCCCCTCCCGTGGCGAGGGATAAAAAATATAATCTTGTCACCAATTTTCAATTCAAAAACAGAGTCCGACGGAGAGCCAAATGGTGTCATAACCCTGTGTTCCTTAACAAGGGATGCCCCATCCATTTTGTAGACCCCGGACCCTCCAATAATTCCCAGCTTTACATTTTTCATACTTGTCAAGGTATTTTATCTCCTGTTGAACTTGGCCATTAAATCATTGACGGTATAATGCGGTCTCTGATCTCTTTTCTTTTGATTATCATTTTGACTGCGCTGGTTTTGACCCGACGGCCTGTTATTTTTGCGATCAGAGTTAGTTCCTCCGCGGTTTTCACGATTATCGCGATGATCGTGCGGCTTTTGATGATTTTGCTGGCCTCCCCCTTTCTGGCCCCGCTGCTGCGAACCAGGCTGTTCATCAGACCTGCCGCTGTGTTCACTCTTCTTTTCAACCCCTTCCTGCGGCCTGTTTCGCATGCTTAAACTGATTCTCCGTCTCTTCAAATCGACATCGATTATCCTGACATTCACAACCTGACCGACAGAAACCTCCTTTGTTGGATCCTGAACAAACTTATCTGTAAGTTCGCTTATATGGACGAGGCCGTCCTGATGAACCCCGATATCGACAAAAGCACCGAAGTTTGTGACGTTTGTAATGGTTCCCGGAAGAACCATATCAATCTTAAGATCCTCGAGGCAGCCCACTTCATCAGAATAATGCAGTCTTGAGCCATCCTCCCTCGGGTCCCTGCCTGGCTTCTGAAGTTCCTTTAAAATGTCCAGCAGGGTCGGCATCCCGATTGTATCGGAAACATATTGTTCAAGCCGTATTTGATCGATAAGTTCTCTGTTTTCCACCAGATCGGACAGGGATTTCTGAAGATCCGCGGCCATTCGTTCAACAATTCCGTAACTTTCCGGATGAACCGACGAATTATCAAGCGGATTGCCGGATTCAGGGACCTTCAGAAAACCTGCTGCGAGGGTATATGCTTTGGGCCCGAGACCCGGAACCGACTGCAATTCAGTTCTTGAAGGAAATTTTCCGATCTTATCCCTGTAACCGACTATATTTTTGGCTAAAGCCTTTCCGATACCGGAAACATAGCTCAACAGACTGAAACTAGCCGTATTGATATTGACTCCCACCCTGTTTACACAGCTTTCAACAACCTCCGACAGACTTTTGCTGAGCTTCGTTACATTTACATCGTGCTGATACTGTCCGACACCAATCGATCTCGGATCTATCTTGACCAGTTCAGCAAGCGGGTCCTGAAGCCTTCTTGCAATACTTATGGCGCTCCTGATTGTAGGATCCAGTTCCGGGAACTCTTCCCTGGCAATTGCATCGGTGGAATAAACACTTGCTCCGGCTTCATTTACTGTAAGTCTCTTTATGTGTCTCAAGCCGGCCTCGGCAAGAACAGAAGAAATAAATCTGCTGATTTCCCGTCCGCCTGTGCCGTTTCCAATTGCTATATATTGAACATTGTACTGATTTATCAAACCCAAAAAATCTTCTTTGGCTCTCGTGGACTTTGCGTCCCCACCAGTTTTCAGATCCGGGAATATTGTGGCATAACCAAGGAACTTACCCGTGTCGGATACAACAGCCAGCTTTGATCCCGTCCTGAGTCCGGGATCAACTCCCATCACAACCTTATTGGGAATAGGAGGCAGTAGCAGCAGCTTTTCTATGTTGTTCGAGAAGACCTTGATTGCCTCCGTTTCAGCCTTGTTCTTAAGCATAAGCCGAATTTCTGTCTCTATGGATGGAGAGATGAGCCTCTTGTAGGAATCCTCCACGGCACCTTCGATCCAGTCTTTAACGACAGATGTAGCGCCGGGATATTTGCCAAAAACCGCGGCCTTCAGTTCACCCGTAATGTTCTCGGTATCCACCTCAATAGTAACTTTAAGCAGTTTTTCCGCCTCACCCCTCCTTACCGCCATTACCCTGTGCGCCTGTGCCGTGTTTATAGGCTCCTTATAGTCATAATAGTTTTCATACTTGGAAGGATCAATTTTCCTTTTCGGCTCCATTTTGACCGATCCCGGACCGGCCACTCTTGTGGGAGTCGACTCACTTGCAACCCTTTCCACCACAGGATCTTCACCTTTTTTGGAAACAAGCATTCCGGTACTGAAACTTAAATCCCTGACTATGGATCTATATTCTGCCGTCTCCGATACTGTCTCCGCCAGTATATCCCTTGCGCCATTCAAGGCATCCTGCAAGGAAAGAACCTTCAGCGAAGGCTCGACTATCGAATCGGCCGGAGTTACAAACTCAGATGCGGCTTCATCCAGTTCCATGATAGAGGTGCATCCTTCGAGAATTTTTTCCAGAAGACGGTCAAGCCCCTTCTCTCTAGCAATTTGCGCCTTTGTTCTTCTCTTGGGCTTATAAGGAAGATATAAATCCTCCAACTGCTGCTTGGTTTCACAATTCTCAAACTTTTCCCTGATCTCTGGAAATTTTTTCATCAGCTCAGGTTTGGCCTTGCACAGCTCTTCAACAACTTTAAGGTATTTCACCTTGTTTGTCTCAAGCTCCTCAAGATAAAGGTACCTGTCCCTTATGTCTCTTATTGCTACCTCGTCAAGAGTGCCTGTCATCTCTTTTCTATATCTGGCTATGAAAGGAATTGTGCAATCTTCCTGAAACAGCAGTTTCACAACATTATGAACCTGATAATCCTGAAGGGATAATTCCGATGATATTTTACTAACAATGTTCACCATGATTGTTTTCCAAAGATTTTCTTATTTTTTTCGTTTGTCAGCACTGTTTTTTTCGATACGAAACGTTGGGCGGACCACCGCAGGCTCAGCTAGTCATCGGTGATCCAAGTATTTCAGTTTCGGAAAAGAAATAACTTATCTCTTCCTTCGCATTTTCAACCGAATCTGACCCATGCACCGTATTCATTTGAATAGAAAGCGCAAACTCCTTCCTTATTGTTCCCTTGAGAGCCTTGGACGGGTCCGTTGCCCCCATTATCTCCCTGTTTCGAGCTATCACATCCTTGCCTTCCAATACCATAACCACAACGGGACCAGATGTCATATATTCAACAAGTTCTCTGTAAAAAGCCCTCTCCTTATGTATGGCATAAAAGATTGATGCCTGCTGTACTGTCAGGAGTATTCTTTTCATGGCTATGACACGAATACCGTTTTCCTCGAATTTTGATATGATTTTCCCAACAAGATTACGTTCTACGCCGTCCGGCTTAATAATAGAAAGTGTTCGTTCTTCCAAAGCAGTCTCCTCAATTAGGTTACACTCACCCATGGTATGAAAAAGGAAATATAATGGACTATCAAACCTGCAAATCCACCATAAAAGTCCTATAGGATACTAAAACAGGCTAAATTTGCACCATTTTTATAAATAAAGCCACTTTTTTTTATTTGACGTGTTTACATTTTGGTAAAGTAACGAAAAAGGGATTTTTTGGTTTTATCAAGGAAATGTTACAAAATCGTCGCAGGTGTATCAAGCATGCATTGAGGACGATTGAACGGAGTTTTGAAACAGCCTCTAATAGCACTTAAGTTGACCTTCAATTTTTACTATTCTAGACCCCCCGGTCTTATAGCACTTGCTTAACGCCTTTTTATATTCGATCGTCTCCTCCCTTGTTATCGGATTTGATCCTCCATCGTTGCCGGGAACACTTCCACCGCCACCGGTTTTACATCCATGCACCAACAATAAAAGAGACAAAATCGAAAAGATATTTTTTTGACAGATTATGGAAAAATATCGCATAATTAACCCCACACTCATAAAATGGCCCCATATATGGTCGTTGTCTTTAGGACAAAAATATATTTGATCCTGCCGATACCGGGTGACATTAAAATAAAGGGAATAATATTTATATTACCATATATGGAGGAAAAAATACATGCGCCCTCCTGTGAAACGGGTTGGTGCGCAAAAGTTGACCAGCACAATTTTAAGGAAACCTCATCCTTCAGGGTCGGGTTTACTATTTTCTAGAAATTCTGTCTCCCCGGAAACTCCTTCCATAAGTCTTTAATAAACAGGCGTTCGTATATAATTTCCCAGCTGGGCGGGACAAGCTCTTCCTTTACACCGTTTCGCTCCAGCCTTTTTGTAACCGCTTCAGCCTCCCTGCCTCCGGCCCAGATCAAAACCCCATTATTTGTATCGATCAAAAAAATGGACACCGAAGCTTTTTTTGAGAAAACCTCAACTCCACGGTCATTATACTTTTCCTGATATCCATATGTTAAAACAGGTAAAAGCAGCGCATCCACATTTCTTGTTGATTTGCTTAATGTGTTCAGCCACATTTGCCAGTCTGTACGCTTCGAAATGGATGCGCTGTAAAATGACGGAGGATTTTCACACTCCGTGCAATCACCGGGCTTATGCTTCCAAAGCTCCGATATCTCCTTTTGAAGAGTCTCAAACGTTGGAACAATATTTTCATTTTTTAAAGGTAATTGTTCTTTATTTTCCTTATTTTCTTTGGTTTCTTTAGTATTTTTATCTTTCCCCAATTTTTCCTTTGTAGAACTTAAAGTACCTTTTTTGGATTCAGACTGATCTTTTTTTGACTGCTCAAGAAGCAACTTTATAATCAATTTGGTACTCAGCCCCCTCATATATGGCTGCCTGTCAAATCCCGCGACAATAAATGAATTGAATTTATTACATAATTCCTTAATTTCCTCTTCTTTGACATTAAAAAGAGGTTGGTTTTTATACTTGGAGGTACTTGGCCAGACCATACATTCAAGAATGGCTATTCTTGCTGGAATATAGCCGGTATGACCTTCCTGGATACCATAAACAATTCCTTGATTCTGACTTGCACACCCAAGTGCGGCAAAAATGACTATAAGAGGTAAAAGGTGTATACAATTCATCCAATAAACCTCCCAAAATGGCAAAGCGGCGGAAACCTCCCCCTTCAGAGCCTGTTGAAAAAGCCATGACTCGGCGTTGCTCGTCGTCGGAAAATCCTCATTTACCAGCGCGTAAACT
>JADFZC010000056.1 GCA_015232735.1 Oligoflexales bacterium
ATTTCATTTAAAAAAAAAACGTGATTAAATTATTATTGTTTGAAAATTTCGTTGAAAATGAAGGAGAAAATCATGCGTCGCTTGTGTAATTTCGGGATTTTTCTATCGTTGTTGTTATCAACATTCGCATATTCAAAGCCGTTCAAGGTTGTCTTTTTGAATATTGCAATGAAAGATGATGTCTGGTGGATAAATGCGGGAAAGATAATGCAGGCGGCATGCAACGACCTTGACTGCAAGTTTACGCAGTACTGGGCCGAGAGAGACAGAAACAAGATGATCCAGCAGCTGAAGGAAGCGCTTTCGGGCTCTGACAAGCCGGATGTGGCCTTCTTCCAGAGCCTCAAGGAAAATGGCCCTCAGCTGCTCCAGCTTTGCGAGGATGCAAAGGTTCACGCCTTTATTTTCAATGCTGGATTTGTCGACAAATTGAAAAAACAGTATGGAGGTCCAAGAGAAAAATTCAAATACTGGCTTGGTCAGATGCTGCCGAACGACGAGAGGGCCGGTTATGATGTTGCAAAGACCCTTTTCAAAATTGCCAGGAGCAAGGGAGCCGTCGGTCCGGATAAAAAGATCAACGTGATAGGTCTTGAAGGAAACGTGTCAGATTTTGCAAGCATAGAGAGGGTGAAGGGGTTGAAAAAAGCTGCCGGCGAAGAGAAGGATGTTGTTCTTCATCAGGTCATTTCGGCTTTCTGGGATCGCGAAAAGGCAAAGGGTTCCGTTCCTGATATGCTGAAACGATATCCGAATACCAATGCCGTATGGGCTGCAAACGATCCTATGGCTCTCGGCGCGATAGACGTAATACCGGCCTCCACCCGAAAGCTCAACAAAGACATAGTTGTCGGCAGCGTTGACTGGATACCCGAGGCGCTCGAATCGATCAAGAAGGACGAACTTTCTGTCTCTGTTGGAGGTCACTTCATGGAGGCCGCATGGGTCATAGTTCTCATGGCGGATTATTATAACGGCGTAGATTTCGCGAAAACGGAAGGCGTCGACATGCAATCACAGATGGGTACGCTCACAAAGGAAAATGTCGAGCTGTATTCCAAAAACCTTGGGTCGGGAACGAACTGGGAGGCTATCGATTTCAAGCGTTTTTCAAAACACTACAACAAGAGCGTCAAGAAATATGATTTCACCATGGATAATGTTTTAAAGCAGTTCAAGAAATGATTCCAAGCGAAACCGCGGCATTTTTTTATACCGGGTCAAATCCAATTTGCTGCGGTCTTGACTGAAGTTTTTTTAGCATGCCCCGTTTCTGGCACTCAGGATCTTTCCAATAAGTTCAACAACCAAATCCATTGAACAGGGTTTCACTGCCCAGGCAAGAACCCCCAATTCCCGCGATCTTGCCCTTGCCTCCTTGGAACTTTCGCTGGTGAGCATGACAACGGGGATTTTTTCATGAAGAGGATTTTTTCTTATGATGGATATCATTTCGAGCCCGTTCATTACTTCCATATGATAGTCTACCAGCATTAAACTGATGGAAGGATCGTTTTCCAGCTTTGTAATACCTTCCTGACCGCTTGCAGCTTCAATTACTTCATATCCGGCCTTGCTCAGAGAGGACCTTATACCTATTCGTGCAGCGACCGAATCATCAACGATCAAAACCCTTTTGGCTGTCATGGTATTTCCTTATTTCATCAAAAAATTTCGATTTCATTGCTTTGATTCTTGTGCAAAATGATTTTCCCAAATATTTCCTCGCTTATCCTATTATAGCAGAGCAGGGATGGATGCAGTAAAATCCCTTTGTCTTCATTGACTAAAAACCAGCTGGCTATCAGTGCTGAGGGCTCCAATATTATGGAGTCTGCGCTTATCAGTGACGGAGGGCCGGAAATAGTGAATTTTTCAGGATATTTAAAATGTGACATAAAGGAACCGGCAAGAATATTGACATATTCTCTCACGATATCCAGGGAAACCTGTATCTCGTCACGATTTTCAATTACCGGGTATTTGGTCTTCAAAATATTGTAGGCACTCTGCTTTGAAAAAATTGTCATGACCGTGAAGGTTATCTGAGGAGATATTATCTCGGAAATTGAACAGTATTTCTCACTTTTATCTTTTTTATTTATCGCAAGGGATTTTCCATCATCGGCAATCGAAAAATCCGGGATGTCTAGATAGGAAAATCCCACGTCAAGCGAGATGAGTTTTATGCTATTTGTAATTTCATTAATTATTTCGTTTGATGTTTGCATATAAATATCGTTCTTGCTTAATAAATTCAGGAAAATGGCAACCTGAATTTTCTGTTATCAATATTTTGCACTTTCATATGCCATAATTTTATCACAATTTCGGATTAAATTAACCCTATTGTTGCAATGCAGCCAGAGCTAACGTATCTTAACCCTTTTGACTTCAGGTTTTTTTTTAATCCAAGCTAAATTCCCAAACCTAAAACCGAAATGATTCAAGTCAAAATGCCCCTGTGACCACGCGGCCGACTTTCGGCTTTTGTATTTTTCTAAATATATAAGCTGAATACTCCGATATATACCGCATATCTTGTTCAGGAAAAAAACTTGTCAAAACTGGAACGGATTTTATTTTGGATGAATGATTTTGGCATTTTAGTCTCAAAATATTCTGACAATAATTCCTGGATATCCTAAAAAGGCTTTTTAAGGCAGGGACATCCTGGAACGGATCAGACAGGAGTATGTGATGCATAATGGAATAAGAACGGGTAAAAAATTCATTTCGCTTGATAAGAAGCTTCTTTTTCTTATCCTCCTTGTGAGTTCGCTGGTTACTACAGTTCTAACCATGATCTCCTTCTATCTTGATTACAACGAGGAGATGAATGTGCTTGAGGAAACATTTTCCACGATCGAGAAGAGCAATGTCACTCCGACGGCAAAGGCGCTATGGGAGTTCGATCATGCTCAGATCACGAATCTGGTGCATGGAATTCTGCAGATTAACGATATTGTTGTGGTCAAGGTTGTAACTGCAAGCGGTGAAACGGTTCTCGAGCAGACCAAGGAGGGAAATACCGGAAAATACCTTATGAAGAGAATATTTAAACTGGAGCTTGAGAACGAGAGAAAGGAAAAATCTGATGTCGGCATTCTTGAAGTTACGGCATCCAAGCATAATCTTTATTTTAGACTGATAAAGAGAGCTGCATTCTTTTTCCTTTCGCAGGGCGTAAAAACCCTTCTGGTGTCCTTTTGCATAGTGATCATTATTAGAATATTCGTCACGAGAAAGATAAGTTTCATTGCGAAATATTTTGAAGGATTTGATATGACAAGCGAATCGGCGCATGAACGCCTTCATGTCTCCTCAAGTAGAAATCCTGATGAATTCTCCTTGCTTGAAGGCACTATCAATGAAATGGTGGATTTCATACAAAAGGTCAACAAAGCCAAGACGCTTTTGCTTTCCGAAAAAACAAGGGCAAATGAAGCCATGCTCAAAAACATAAAACAGGGCGTGCTTATGATCGATGAAGATGGATTGATTGTCCCTGAGTATTCAGATTATCTGGAAGATATTCTTGAGAGAAACAATCTCGGAGGTCTGGATGTTGTCGATGTTCTTTTTGAGCATTCGGAATTCGATCTGGACAGAAAATCCGAGATAAAGGCGGTGATCAATCTGGTCGTCGGATCAGAAAGAGATATAGTCACTGGCGATGGATCAAGGCTGGATGCTTCTGAGTTCAGACTCAATTCGCATTTGCTGCCAAACAAGTGTGAGCTGCACATAGATCATAAAACAAAACAGATTGAGATGGATTGGGATACCATTGTCGACGGTGGAACGGTAATAAGGCTCATTTTGACAATGCGTGATGTTACCGATCTTGCCAAGTTAAGGAAGGAATCAATGGAACACAGGCAGGAACTGGAGATGATCGGAGAGATCCTCCAAAGCAGCCCGAGGGATTTCGATTGTTTTATCAGGGAATCCGAGAATTATCTGAAACGCAGTTCAGACATATTGAACTCCGATGAAGAGAAGGATATGACAGCATTGGATAAAATTTTCCGAAATCTCCATACTGTAAAGGGCAACGCCAGAACTTATGGACTGAAAGCCATTTGTGAAGCTGTACATAAGGCTGAGCAAACCTATGATGGAATGAGGCTGATGGAAAAGGTGGAATGGAACAGGAAACAGCTTCTTGAAGAACTTAAAGAGATAGAAAGCTGCATTCAGAGTTATAAAAGCGTAAATGAAGTAAAACTGGGAAGAAGCAGAAGGTACGGAAGCGATGATGTCATTATTGAAAGGCCATTCTTTGACGATGCCTACGAGGCTTTCAGAAGGATAGACGTCACAAAGATTGACGAAGCTCAAAAGACCCTGGAAGATTTGAAGCAATTTTTTGAGTCAGCCGAATCCCTAACTTTCGAGGAGGCCATAGGCGGTATTCTCAAGGCTATGCCGATCCTTGCTGACGAATTAAACAAGCAGCCGCCATGCATAAATATTGACAATCGAAAACTGAGACTGAAAAAGGAGGAAATTGAGACATTAAAAGTCATATTGATGCACTCATTTAGAAATTCCATCGACCACGGTATTGAATCTCCCTTGGAACGAAAAGGGACCGGAAAAAACCCGTTCGGGACAATAGATATTCAGATTTCCGTTGAAGAAAATAATTTGAAAATCGTCCAAAGGGATGACGGCAGGGGACTTTGCCTGCCTGATATCAAAAAGGCTGCGATGGAACGAAATATTATCAGTCCCGGTCAGAAGATGGATAGTGTCCATGACATCGCAAAACTGATTTTCCTGCCGGGGGTTACGACGTCAAAAACGATAACCCACATATCAGGCCGGGGAATCGGGATGGACGTGATAAAATCCTATGTGGAGGAAAAAGGTGGCAGTGTGGATCTGATTTTGGAAAGCGATGATCCAGGACGGATATTCGTTCCCTTTTCGTTATGCCTGATAATTCCCAGAAAAGCTCATACCTTTGCATTCAGAAGGGGGGACGAGTCCAAGCTGGCTGCCTAATCTCAATAAATTTTTTTGACATTGGAAAAATGCGCTGTCAATTATTGGTCGGGCTGCCCAGCACTTTTCGGATGAGTTCGGTAATTGTGTCTGGTGGGCACGGCTTCACCGCCCAGGCAATCACCCCAAGCTCTTTCGATTTTTGTTTCAAATCCTTGGAACTGTCGCTGGTCCACATGATGACAGGCAATTTCCCGTAAACAGGTATCTCCCGTATTTTTGCCACCATTTCAAGACCGTTCATTTTTTCCATATAGTAATCCACCACCATCAGAGCAATGGAATTGTCGCATTCCAGTTTTTCAATTCCATCAGGACCGCTTGATGCCTCGACGACTTCAAATCCGTACTTCTTCAGCGACAGGCTCATTCCTATCCGAGCAGCAATTGAATCATCAACAACTAGGATTTTTTTTGCAGTCATATCAGAATACCTCGATTCCGTTTACCTCTTTATAGCCAAGTTCATGCAGTACAATGTGTTGAAAGATGTCGTCGCTGATGGTTTCATAGAATAAAAATGGCTGTAAGATGATCTCTCTCTCATTGCTGGCAAGAAACCATCTTGATATCAGGGATGAAGGCTCAAATGTTACTGAAAGAGCCTTAACAAGGACGGGTGTGCTGACAAAATTAAATTTCTCCGGATATTTAAAAAGTATTTTGAAAGACCCGGAAAAGATGTTGACATACTCGCTGACAATGTCCAGAGCGACCTCTTTCTCATTATGGTCTCCGATTATCGGATATTTTGATTTCAATAAATTATGTGCGGTATGTATGGAAAAAAGGACCTTTATTGTGAATGTGATTTGAGGGCTTTTGATAACTGTTGAGGCACAGTATTTCTCACTTGGATCACTTAATAGCAGGGAAAGGCATTTTTCATCTTCTATGGCGGAAAGGTCCGGAACCTTGAAGTACGGAATCCCGACATCAATGGAAACAAATTTGGCACTTTCTTTTATTTTTTCAATTACTTTATGCGGTTGTGTCTCTTTCATGGAGTGCGCCCTCTAGCCAATCGTAATAAAAACATTATAACTTAAAAAATTTTAATAACCAAAGATATTATCATATGGGCAGGATTGCTCTTTTATATGCATGTAAAGCGGTACTTCTGCTTTTAAAGTGAATTCACAGCGTAGCGTAATAATCGCAAACCCTGCCGGATACCCCTCTGAAAGCAAGCTGTGACTCGATTCTGGGAATCAGGCTTCTGAAATCGATGGGCTTTATAATGTAATCGTTGGCCCCCTTTTTCATGGCTTTTCTCTCATCTTCATATTCCATCATGGCTGAGACCATTATTACCGGGAGAGCTTTTTTTGTATGCTGTTTCCGAATCTCCTCAAGAACTTTGTATCCATCCATATCCGGCATCATTATATCCAGAAGGACAAGGTCCGGCCGTGTTGTCTTCACGAGCCTTAGTGCGTCAACACCGCCTTTCGCCTTGAAGACTGCGAAATCGTGTTTCATTAAGAAAATGGAAAGCATTTCCAGATTTGTATTGTCATCGTCTACTACAAGCAGTTTGTATTTGTCATGCCTGTTCATAAAATTCTCAAAATTCAAACGAGCAGCCAATCGCCCCCAGCTATACTGGAAATGCCACTCGATAAGACATCAAGATTCTGCTAACCCCTGCTATTAAAATATCCAAGGAACTTTCCAAATACAATTGGTAAGAATACTAAGTTTTTTAGGATCAATTTTTAATATTGATGAAAAACAAGGCCGGATATATATTGGTTCGGGACATAAGGCATAGATATTTCAAAAGGTTAACATAATGAAAACAACGGATCAAACGGCTTGGAAAAAGCTAACAGTTCAATTTGAAAAAGAAAAGGATTTAACGATAAGGAGCCTTTTTGAAAAGGACCCTGATCGCGGCTCAAAGTTCTCTCTGGAGGAGCTCGGGCTGTATGTCGACTACTCAAAGCACAGGATTTCAGGGGAGACTTTATCCCTGCTTTTTCAACTTTCGCATTCCTCGGGACTCAGGCAGGCCATTGAAGACATGTTTACAGGAAAGAGGATCAATGTGACCGAAAACAGGCCCGTGCTTCATATTGCCCTGAGAAACAGGTCTGGAAACCCTATTATGGTCGATGGCAAAAATGTCATGGAGGATGTCGCAAGGGTTTTGAGCAGGATGGGGAGCTTTTCAGAAAAGGTTAGGTCAGGCGAGTGGAAGGGGTTTACCGGCAAAAGGATAAGAAACGTTATTAACATCGGCATAGGCGGATCGGATTTGGGTCCGCTTATGGTTTGTGAGGCGCTCAGGCCTTACTCTGACAGAAACATCCGTGTGGATTTCGTCTCGAATATCGATGGCACGCATATGATGGAGGCCTTGAGGGACAAAAATCCCGAGGAGACTCTTTTTATCGTAGCCTCGAAAACCTTTACGACGCAGGAGACAATGACAAACGCGCATACGGCACGCAACTGGCTTTTAAATTCGATTGGTGACAAAAGGGCCACGGCGTCACATTTCGTGGCACTTTCAACAAACGAGAAGGAGGTTCGTGACTTTGGCATCGACGCGGACAACATGTTTGAGTTTTGGGACTGGGTGGGCGGCCGCTATTCGGTGTCTTCAGCGATAGGCCTTCCGGTTATGATATCTATTGGCACCGAAAGGTTTTATGAGTTTCTGGATGGTCTTCACAAGATGGACGAACACTTCAGAAGTGCTCCGTTCGAGAAAAATATTCCTGTGATCCTTGCGCTGATCGGAATATGGTACAACAATTTTTTCAAGTCTGAAACACATGCCATACTGCCATACGACCAGTATATGCACAGGTTCGCGGCCTATTTTCAGCAGGGGGATATGGAGAGCAACGGAAAG
This sequence comes from Oligoflexales bacterium, assembly GCA_015232735.1. The sequence goes on from JADFZC010000056.1 coordinate 7,877, forward strand.
TCGGTTGACAGGGACGGAAACAGAATTGACTACCAGACAGGACCTGTCATATGGGGAGAACCGGGAACAAACGGCCAGCACGCCTTTTACCAGCTCATCCATCAGGGAACAAAGCTGATTCCGTGCGATTTTATAGGTTTTTCCAAATCGCATAATCCGGTTGGTGATCATCATGCGAAGCTGATGGCCAATTTTTTTGCACAGACAAGGGCGCTCGCATTTGGCAAGTCGCAAAAAGAAGTGGAAAATGAGGAAAAAAATAAGAATCTTGTCCCTTTCAAGATCTTCGATGGCAACAGGCCAAGCACGACAATAATGGCCCAGAAACTCACGCCGGCCATCCTTGGAAAGCTGATAGCGATGTATGAGCACAAGATTTACACCCAGGGGATCATCTGGAATATTTTTTCTTTCGATCAATGGGGCGTTCAGCTTGGCAAGGTACTCGCCAACGAGATTTTGCCTCAGCTTGTTGACAAGAGCCTTTCTCTGGCTCATGACTCGTCCACGAACAATCTTATAGGATATTTCAGACAAACTTCCTGATTAGGTATAAAAAAGAGGCATTTTTGCCTCTTTTTACATTCCTTAAGCTTCCACCAAAAAAAAAATTACTTGGACTACAGTAAGCCGGGCAGGCTAAAATATTGTATCAATGCATCAATACATTTCAAGTCAACAAATCTTATAGGGAAAAAAGAAGGTGTCTATGCAGTATGCAAATACCAATCAAACCGGAGCGACTCCAGAAGAAATGCAAATTGAAAAGTTCAAGAAGGAATTTGTAAAGCGCATGGAGATATCATGTGCCACATATCTTCCAAAGTCGACGACAAGAGAAAAATACATGGCGCTGGCCTATGCGGTCAGGGACAACCTTATGGCAAACTGGATAAAGACCAGGAACGTCTATTACGATTCGAATGACAAGAGGGTTCATTATCTTTCAATGGAATTTCTTATGGGAAGAGCCCTTGGAAACTATATCGTGAACCTGTCGATCGAGGATACGGTGAAAAAGGCCATGGAGGATCTTGGGTTCAGCCTTGAAAACCTGGAGGATGTGGAGTGGGACGCCGGACTTGGAAACGGGGGCCTCGGAAGACTTGCGGCATGTTTTCTGGATTCCATGGCAACCATGAACCTTCCGGCGTATGGATACGGTATCCGTTATGAGTTCGGCATGTTCGAACAGAAGATCGTGAACAACAAACAGATGGAATATCCTGATACCTGGCTGCGCCACGGATATCCGTTTGAAATTCAAAGGAGCGAGGAAACCTATTTTGTAAATTTCGGCGGAAGGGTGGTGACCATACAGGACACAAGCGATGAGGAGGACGGACCGAGGACAAGGCATAACTGGATTGATACGGAGCAGGTCCTGGCCGTGCCCTATGACATTCCCATTCCCGGCTATGCCACTGACAACGTGAATACCCTGAGACTCTGGAGTTCGAGGGCGACAAGGGAATTCAACCTGAAAACCTTTGATGACGGCGATTACATGGGGGCAGTCGATGACAAGAACCTGTCAGAGACAATATCGAAGGTGCTTTATCCAAACGACAACAAATTTATCGGAAAACAGCTGAGATTCAAGCAGCAGTATTTCATGATATCCGCGACCATTCAGGACATTCTCACCAAGTTCAAAAAACGTGGGAACCCCATAAATGCCTTGCCGAGCAAGGTGGTTATTCAGCTCAACGACACGCATCCGACCCTGGCGATTCCGGAACTTATGAGAATACTTCTTGATATCGAAAAGCTGCCGTGGGACAGGGCATGGGAACTTACGACCAGGACTTTTGCCTTCACAAACCACACCGTTCTGCCTGAGGCCCTGGAGAAATGGAACGTAAAAATGTTTGAGGAGATGCTTCCCAGGCACATGCAGATTGTCTATGAGATCAACAGAAGATTCCTTGACGAGGTGGCCGCAAGGTTTCCCGGCGATTTTGCAAGGCGTGAGAGAATGTCGATAATTGAAGAAGGCGATGAGAAACGTGTGCGCATGGCGAATCTTGCCGTTGTCTGCTGTTTCTCGGTCAACGGGGTCGCTGAACTTCATACCAGGCTTATCAAGGAAAGCATCTTCAGTGATTTTTACGAGATGTTCCCGGAGAAATTCAATAACAAGACGAATGGAATTACTCCAAGAAGATGGCTGAGAAAGGCAAATCCTCAGCTCAGCGGCCTTATAAGCAAGTCGATTTCATCGAAATGGGTCAAAAATCTTGATCTTCTGAGGGAGCTTGAGAAATTTTCCAAGGATAAGGCATTCCTCGACAGATGGATGAATATTAAGCGGGAAAACAAGGCAAATCTTGGAAAGCTCATCGAGGAGAAATGTGGTGTCAGGGTACACTGCGACGCACTCTTTGATGTCCAGGTCAAGAGAATTCACGAGTACAAAAGGCAGCTTCTGAATGTCCTTCACTGCATACACTATTATTTTCAGATAAAGGACAACAAAAATATTGATTTTGTTCCTCGGACGGCGATTTTTGCCGGCAAGGCCGCTCCTGGTTATTATATGGCGAAGCTGATTATTCAGCTGATCAATTGCGTGGGGAGCGTTATCAACAAGGACACCACGATAAAAGACAAGCTCAAGATCGTGTTTTTGCCAAATTACGGCGTTACTCTGGCAGAAAAAATAATTCCGGCCGCAGATCTCTCGGAGCAGATTTCGACGGCGGGGCTTGAAGCGTCGGGCACCGGAAACATGAAATTCGCGCTGAACGGGGCACTTACCATAGGCACCCTTGACGGAGCAAATATTGAGATAATGGAGGAGGTGGGCAGCGAAAATATATTTATTTTCGGCTATAAGGATTGTGAGATAAGAAAAATGAGGGAACAGGGCTATAATCCCTGGGACGTATATAACTCAAACCCGAACCTGCAAAGAGTTCTGAACTCAATCAGAGACGGATTTTTCTCTGCAAACGATCCGGGTCTTTTCAAACCCGTTTTTGATACTCTGCTTACCTGGGGGGATCACTACTTTCATCTTGCCGATTTTGCTTCCTATATAGAAACACAGGAGAAGGTTTCCCTGTTATATGGGAACAAGTATGAGTGGCATGAAAAGGGCGTGCTCAACTCGGCGAGGATGGGAAAATTTTCCTCCGACAGGGTCGTAGCTGAATACTCGCGGGACATATGGGGAGTGAAGCCAAGGCCGGTATCGATAGTCTAGGGCCTGTTGACATTTCGTCATCGTCGTCATGGACCGCGTGGGCCTTGCTCGT
>JADFZC010000712.1 GCA_015232735.1 Oligoflexales bacterium
GCGAATACAGGGAACATTATCTTTCGCTCGCAAATAACTTTCTCACTGAGGAGAGCGTAAAGGATATCGATTATCTGACTTCATTCGATCTGGCATTGCCGCATGGAAATGGAAATGGCGGAACAAGGTTTCAGGGTCCGCCGTTGACACATCTTTCTTTCAAGGATCAGGAAACAAGACCGAAGAGAGCATCTGTGGCTGTCGTCGATTTCACCGATAACGAATCTGCAATTTCCACACTTAAGCGATGGCATGACGAGGGCAGGATTTGGTACGCCGATCCGGATTACATCAGCAAACTGGATGGCGGTGAAAGCAGTTTTGAAGAATATGCCAACACCTATTCGGACATCAAATCGGAATGGCATAAATCAGTATCGCTTGTGGAGGCCTTCAACTCCATGGGATCGACGGATCTTTCAAAATACGAACTTCCGCTGATTGCCGTATTCGACAGCGGGGTAGACTACGAGCATGAGGCATTAAAATTAAATATCTGGAAGAACAGTTATCCGGACAAGGCGGGGTGTAAAAACGACTTTTCCGGGTGTAATACGACAAACAGGAGCAAGGGATCCCTTGGAGACGGGGAAGTATGGCCCGTAGGCCTTGATGGCCCTGGCAAGCCATGTGAAGGCAATTCAGATGAATCCAAGAAAAACTGCGGCCATGGAACTCACGTTGCCGGACTGATAGCAGCCAGGCCGCAAAGCAATTATGGAGGCGGATGTCCGATATGCAAGTTAATAATAGTGAAGATCGTAAGCAAAACCGTCGAAGGCAATATTGAAAAATTTCCCATACTGGACAGTTCTATCATTGCCGGTTACCTGTACATATCCAGATTCAAAAAAGAGGTATCAACCGCCTCTTCCGCTGTAAGAATAATCAACATGTCCCTGGGCAAGCCGACCCAGGCCAGAACCGTGGAGCAGTTGATAAGGATTTTACGGTCTGATGGTACCGGAACGATAGTCATAGCGGCCGCAGGTAACGATGATACCATGGAACGCCAATATCCCGCGGCATACAAGGATGTTATCGGCGTTTCAAATGTCAATGCCCGTACAAGCATAAAATCCGGAAAATCCAATTTCGGGCCATGGGTAAAAATAGCGGCGCCGGGCGAGGGCGACGCCTGCTCGCAGGGGACCGGAGGTTTGATATCATCCCTTCCCGGGGGTGTACCCGGATGCTATGCAGGAACGTCCATGGCCAGCCCTGTTGTAGCCGGGATTGCAGGACTGCTTCTTTTGAAGGAACCCGAACTGGGTATCGACATGCTCGAGAAGAGACTTCTTGACACCGCTGTGCCCGATCTATACCAGATAAGGGAAAATGTTAATTATATTCAACGAATAAAACGCGACGCATTCCCCATTCCCCTTCTGGGGATGGGGGTAGTCAATGCAAGCAACGCATTATCGCGGTCTGTTCCCAAGGGGATAATAATTACACGGCCAATAAAGAGAATATCATACGGCTGCGGAATAATAGGCGAGGATCTTTTTCATAATTATAAAAAGATACCTTGGCTGTTTATCGCGACACCTTTGATACCGTTGTTTTTATTTTTTGTTTTTTCAAGGCCTTTTACCAGAAAGAGGGATTTTTTGTGATGAAATGTCGTTTCTTGGTTTATTCATTTTTTGCGGTATGTTTTTTTTCAAATCAGGGTTGCGGTGTCAGGGAAGGAGACAGAGGCGGAAGACTGAATATTACGGGGATGCCGGGAAATCCCGGATTTTTCGAGGCCTGGAAATTAGTCAGCGGTTTTCCGTCAGAGACCGGAGAGGTGCCGAGGCCGCCGCATGACGAAGAAAAGAACAGTTATGCAGGTGCATATCCTTTTCCCGGAAAATTGCTTTTAAAGATAGATTCGGAGAGGATCGACAATGACAGGGAGCTTGTGCTTCAGGTATCCGGTATCAGCAAGGATGACAAAGTAACAGTCTATTCCGATAACGTATGCACGACATATCTTATGGAAGCAAAGCCGCAGGCCGAAAAGATGGAATTCAGAATACCGCTGACCGGAAAAAACATATACAGGTTTTCCGCAACAGTTACAAATGCAAAAGGAGAGGTTTCCTCCTGCTCCCCGGACATGATCAAATATTTTTACTCTCCCAATCAGCCTGTCCTCAAGATTTTTGCCAGTCCGTACGGCTTTGCCGCCTTGAAAAAGGACAGCTCCCTTGTAACGTGGGGAAGAAGCGATTACGGTGGTGACAGTTCATCGGCAGTCGAGTCGCTTTTTTACGGGGTAAAGGAGGTGGTTGGAGGGAGGTATGCTTTTTCCGCCCTCAAAAGGGATGGATCGGTGGTCACATGGGGAAGTCCCTCTTTGGGGGGAAACAGCTCAAAGGTCGTGGAAAAAATCAGTTCAGGTGTCAAGAAAATCTTCAGCACTGACGGTGCGTTTTCCGCACTCAAGGATGACGGTTCCGTTATTACATGGGGGCA
>JADFZC010000713.1 GCA_015232735.1 Oligoflexales bacterium
CATTTCCCCTTATGACGGCTTTATCTTCCAGATAAAAAATGAGGATAGGAACAAGGAATCCTCGCCAAAAGAAGACACGGTGCGCATTCCCTTGAGTTTTGAGCCCGTTCCAGGATATTATTCCTATGAGATTGAAATCTCCGAGTATCTAAATGCAACAAAAAAAGGCTGGATAACGACAACCGAGACATCTCCGGCAATACCGGAGTTTCGTGCCGGAACGGAAATAGTATGGCGGGTAAGGGGCATCATTAACAATGAATTAAGGTCAAGCTGGAGTTCATCAAGGAGATTCTCTGTCCAGAATGTCAAGGATGTACCCGAAAAAACCATGTCGCCTGAAGTGCCGGAAAAACCCGCAGAGCCGAAAATCGAGAAGCTCCCGCCGCCGAAAATTAAGCTGAAAAAGCCTGTCGGCAAGGATAATTTTGGTACATTCAACATTCCCCTGCGAATCTTTAAAAATATCTTTGAAGATACCGCCTATGGCGCGGAGGATAATCTGACCCTGGAATGGGAGGCAGTGGAAGGCGCCATGGGATACAAGGTTGAAATATCAAAAAATGAGTCATTTACACAAATCGTGGGAAGTTACAGGGTTCATGGCATTTCGTATGATCTGAGACAGCTTGCCGAGGGAAAATATTTTTTCAGAATAGCCACCATCAATAAAAAAAATGAGGAAGGGGCCTTCTCTGAACCATTTGCTGTCGAGGTATCCTATCCGGAACCGGTCCTTAACGTACCAGTTCATGGGCATTTTAGTGAACTTCCCGATATGGATAGTAAAATCAATTTTGAATGGCAAAGAGAAGCCGCTTACAGGGAATGCCGGTTCGAACTCTCAAAAAACAGCGAATTTGCGGAAAAAATGCTTGTAAGGGAGAAGGTCATGTCCCCTCTCAAAATAATTATTCCAGCCGTAGATGACGGATATTGGCGGATAGGCTGCAGATATGGTGAAAAACATGAATACAAATACAGCAAAAAAAGACGGATAACCATAAGGGTCAAAAAGACTGTCCCTCCCCCCCCGCCTTCACCGCAGGTCGCCGTTGGGCAAAAAATCCAAAAGGAAAAAGAGGGCCCGGCCGAAAAGAACATTCCCCCAAAAGAAGAACATGTCGCGCGAAAACCGGAGAAAAAACCGGATAACATCGAAGAGCCGCCTTTTGCAGAATCAAAAGAGAAAGCCGCAGCAGAAAAGGCCTTTCAGCCTTTGCAGGTCAAGGCAGAACTAAGCTCAGGCGCGTTCGTGTCGAGATACTCGCATCGCTTTGAAAACTCTGTCATGGAAGAAGAACTGCTGTTTCAGGCATTCAACGGCTTCTTCTACGGCATCCGGTATCATGTTCAAAGGGAATTTGCCTTAAGCATGCGCAGCATGACGCTCAGAACAAGGATTTTCAAGGAAATTGACGAAAACACAAAAGGCACCTTGTCTCATCAGACCCGCCTCGAACCCGTCTATTTGCGCAATCAGGCCGATTTTCAATATTATCCTTCGTTAAGCTGGATGGATGGAAGAATCACTCCTTCCTTGTCCCTGGGATATTCCCATATCGAGACTCCATGGCTCGAACGCGGGATTGACGGCATCATTGAAACCGACAGGACAGTTTCAAGAAATGCATCAGCAGGACTTGGAATAAATTACAGTTTCATGCCCAATATCCAGGGAGGCGTGGCCCTTTCATCATATCTTCCAGTATATTTTGGCAATGAAAAAACGCGAATTTATTCTTACAAATACGGAGAGATTGATTTGACATGCCGGAAAATTGCGGCAATTGCAGGTGGAGGTTTTTTTTTGACGGTGCAGGAATACTCCGTCAAAACCTCGGATTTGCAGTCAGATGCCGGCAAATTCAATAAAATATCAGGAACATCGGTTGGCCTAAAAATAAATTTGGCCTTTTAAAAAATTACCCGTTCTTCACTGAGTGCCTGCAAGCGGTTATTGCCTCATATAACCTGACAGCAAAAGCCGCCTTTTTTGGCCTGTCAGTGAAAGAGTAAAGGTTTGCCGCAATTTCCCGATAAGATATCTACTATCGTCTTCAAGAATGGGAATGATTTATGAAACCATACATGCTCTATGATATCTACTGTAAACAGTTTGAGGAGATAAGCGCCGCCATCTTCATGGTTTTGCCTTCAGACGGTTCAATCATCACCGCAAATTCTGAGGCCGAGGATCTTACCGGTTATGAGAAAAGCGAATTGAAAGGAATGAATTTTGCGGATATTTTCGTTGCCGATGATCAACAACGAATAGGTTCCCTCCTTCGTGGAGTTTTTGGAGAATTTCCGAAATTCGGCAAGCTTTTCGAACATAACGTAATTGTTCAAAAGAGAAGCAAGCGGTACATTATTGTGGACATGGGATTCAAGCCGCTGAGAATCGGCGAGGATGCAAATACCGTTTATTGAAATGTAGTATTTAAAAATACAGGTTTTGCTTTG
>JADFZC010000714.1 GCA_015232735.1 Oligoflexales bacterium
GGATTCGATCAAGGTATTAACTTATAGAGGCAGATAAAGATGTGGAACAAGGCAAAAACAAAAGAATCAGATTTTTTTGGGTGCCATATTCACATTTTTATGGTTTTGCTGGCTATAATTTACGGATGCAGCAGCAAAAAAAGTGATAATCTCGGCCTCAGTTCAAATGATCAGTCCAAAAAAAGTGAAAACGAATCGAAACCCCCGCAGGAAAATCCAAACACGGATCCCGATACGGCTCCTGAACTTCTAAAACAGAGAGACAAGGATAACGCTTTAACAACAAAGACAAACCTTAAACCCAATGAGATGTTTCTAGCTTTAAGCACCCTGCCGGAAACGAAAAAAGAGGGGTTCTGGATCATACCGACTGATTTTACTGCGACGTTTTATAATCTGGACGGAAAAAAGATAACGTCAAAGAAAAAGTGGAACTACCTGAAAGGCGAAGGAGGAACAAGAATCCTGGTGCTCGACGAAGGGGTCATATTCGCCAAAAACGGAGGCCATATATACTGGATAAATCAAGCCGAGACCAAGGAGGGCGCGTTAAATGAAGCAGACGGCAGCCCCAACTATTTCAGACTTCCAAATGCCGAAGACGGGGACAGGGCATGTCTCGCAGACTACGTGAAGGACGGGAAAAAACACATAGGCATCGGCTATGGGAAAGGAAATTTTGTCGAAATAAGGCAAAAGGACGATTTCCCGTATGATCCCATATTCAAAGTAGTGTCGCAAACCAAGGTTGACAGTACGGACCAACCCTGGGGATTCAGCTGTTATATGGACAGAAAAAATCTCATATTTTATTCGATTGGACAGCTTGATACGTCCGTTCTGAGAGCCCTGGACATAAAAAATCAGAAGGCGGTCATGCCAAGTCAGGCTGCGCCAAACGGAAATTTTAAGTCGGACAACCTTGTTGATGAATCTCTTGGGCCAAAGAGCGAGTTCAAAGGCTCCTATATCATTTCAGGAGATGATCAGGGCAATGTCTTCAGCGGAAAAAACTATTATGTGATGGTCGATGACGGTTTTGGCAACATATATTCGCCGAGAACCTCCAGCACCGGCGCCAGTTTGAACATATTCAGGAAAGAGTGTCTTACAAGCACAGGCACATGTCCGTCCGACAGCATCGGGGGCTTTTTCCTGAAAGAGCAGATCTCTGCCGGAATCGGTCCCATCTCGCCGTTAAGTTACGGAGGCATGATTGCAGTTTCAAGAAACAGCGGCGAAATCTACATGCTGAATCCAAAGGACGTCAAATCGGTAAAAGCCGGATTTTCGATTGACAATATCGGGAAGGCCGACGCCGATCCCGACCTTTACGGAAGATTCACCCAGATTCCGCTCAAGAACAGAAATGGCCTGAAGCTGACTTTTGATCTTACAAAAGCGGAACATTTTTCAGATAAGTCCGTTATGTCCGCACTTACTGTGGACTGGCTGCCGACAGAGGGCCAATCAAAAAAATCCAGCGGTCTGGAGATCGAGGCTCGCTGCTATACAGCATCTTCAGAGAACGAGCAGTTCGTGCCGCTTACCGGCGTCGAGGATTCCGGAACAAGAACCAAGATAACCGTTCCATCGTGCTCAGGCAAATTTTACGAAAAGGTCGATATTGCACTGATCCAAATACCGGGAAGCGGAAGGGTTCTGAGTGTAAAGGAAATAAATATAAATCTTGAAACTTCGGCAGAGGCGCCGAAACAATAAACCGGGGGCAGACAATTTTTCAGCCTTGTTATTTGGCATATAGGAGGAATTCAAACATGAAATTCGACTTTAATAAAAAAATTATATCGATAATTTTTACCATTCCCATGATTTTTGCCGCATCCTGCGCCCAGGACGGCAATACGGACAAAAGGCCGGAAAATGAAAGCGAAAATCCTGAGCTGAAACTGGCTGATGCCGTAGCTGTCGGGGATGTCAAGACGCAGGCGCTCGTCGGTTTCCTTGCGCTTGAGGGTTGTTCAGGCGTACATCAGCTTAAGGACATGCAGTCCTTCAAGGGAAGCGGGACGGGTGGAATAATCTTTACACTGGAAGCAGAAGGCAATCTTCTTGGACTTGTCAATTTTGATCCGGTCGCGATGAAACCCGTAGTTCCGACCTCCCGGCACTGGAATGCGAACATGATTGTGACAATCCCCGCCTACCTTGCGGCCAAGGGGACTTTCAATGTTGAATATCATATGTGCATCGACATAAGCAACAACGGAAAATGCACTGACGAACCGGAAAAATCCGGCGAAAAAATTGTCGATCTCAAAAAATATTACGGAGTGACATTTGACGGAACAAAGCTGGCGTTTGACCAGGATCCACCCGATGCGCCGCTGGAACACTGGATTGTCGACGATTCAACATGCGGATCGTCCCCGCCGGGGCTGCCGCCACTTCGGCCAATAGCGCCATCCTGGTTTGCACCCTGCAGAGCGCCTGATCCATGGCCA
>JADFZC010000715.1 GCA_015232735.1 Oligoflexales bacterium
TGCCTGGCAGCCAGTCCTTCAATCTCGACAAGCCAATCGGTTCTGCAGACCGATGCTTTCACATAAATGGCGGGGAGGCCGGGCCAGCACCGTTCCAGGATATTGCGGACCGGCATAAGGAATCCTGTTTCCTTGACATACACTATAATGCCGGCAAGATCTTGTTTGTCAAATCCGGCTGTCTTTAGCAAAGCCTCAATGTTTTCGACTGTCCTTTCGGTCTGCCCTCCAATATTGCCGACATGCATGATGTTTCCGTCCCTATCGATGCTGGCGGTACCTGAGATGGTAAGGAGGTCGATATCGGAAATGCTGATACAGGTCGCCCTTTCAAATGTGGCTCCATAAAAATGAGCGGGGCACATATATTCAGGAGCCTCGATGTATCTGACCGAATTTTTTTGGGTGCTGGCCGCGGCCCATGCGTCCATGGAAATTGCCGAGCCCTTTTTATGCGTTTTCCCCTCAATCCCGGTGCTTGAAATATAGTGCGTTTCTCCGATAAGATTGATCTTTTCGAAAATTTCCCTTCTTGCCTTGACCATCGCCGTGTAATCGGCCTCAATATTGCCGAGGTATATCCAGGTTCTCAAAACGGAATCCGATATGGTTGTATGGAAATCGTTCAGCCCGCGTTCCATCTGCTCAAATATGGACCGGGTTTGAGCCTCAATATTTTTGGAGGTGTCATCACATGTGAGATTTTCAAAAAATATATGGCGGGCCTCAGACGTTCCCGCATCAAAGCAGATTCTGCCGCCATGTCTCTGTCGTTTGAGCGAATCGCTGTTAATTGCACCCATTCCCATAATGCCAAGATTTGCGCCCATGGCTGGCGGCTGCTGGATCATCGAGAAAAAACAGTCGATTTCCTGGTTTTTTCGATACATCGCGATGCCTATGGACTGATTTTCGATATCGCTGGAAAACACCCTTTTTGCCAGAAGGCTGTCTGTTCTAATGGACATTGTGTGAAAAAACTTTTTTTCGGCCAAATCGATTTCATGGATCTGTTTTTCAAATAGTTCGCGTATAAGGGGTGTAATGCTGTATAAATAGCCTGCCATTTCACCCTTCCTGTTATAAAGCAGAGAATATCTTATTTCATGTTTAGCATCGGGAATCGATCCTGACAGCATGGCTGCGCCTTTCTTTTACCAGATCCATGGAATTATTTTTTTTACCTGACGGCAATAGTTTTCGTAAGGTTCGCCCAGCTCCTCCTTAAGCATCTTCTCTTCGTGATATATGCGGCGGATCCATGCTGCAGGCAAAAGGAAAAGGGCAAGGCAGAATGTTGCCCATGCGCCGATGAACAGGGGAAAGAAGACATAGATCAGGAAGGCTCCGGAGTAGCTTGGATGCCGCACGTATTTATAAGGGCCGGACCTGACTATGAACTGTTCCCTTTGAACTGTAAGATGCATGGTAAAAAAACGGCCAAGGGAAAAGATGGCCCAGGTGCGGATAGCAAGGCCTGCCGCCATGAGGAAAAAAATAATGGAGTGGAGGAAATTCCAGCGGGTGCTGTCCGGATATCTGAAATATGCCGCTTCAACGATGGCCAGAAACTGTATGATATAGGCAGACCAGATTATCTGGGCTTCCGTGCCATGGTCCCATAAATTGGTTCGGTCCGGGGCCACTTTGAATTTCGGCTGAAGATAAATGGCAAAGGCAAAGATTATGATAGAAATGGCAAATTTGAAAGTCAGGATGAACTGAATGTTGAAAATGGCCGGAGCGGTGAGCCCGAGAAGTGAAATCAGGGAACTGAATAAAAATTTTTTTGACATAATCACAGCTCTTGTCCGGTATGCCGCGCTTTTTCTCTCATGTCCAAATAGTATATAATAAACAGGATACAATATTCTGTCCTGTCGCTGCAAGAGCTGATGAATTATCACAGGGCTAACGCATCCTAATTTTATTAACTTAAGGTTTTTTTAAATACAGGCTAAATTCCAAAAGCTAAAATCGAAATGATTCAAGTCAAAAAGGGTTTATGGCCTTGTCCCTACCTTTGGCTTTTGCCTTTTTGTTTTTCGCATTTCGCTCTTAGCTTACTCAGGCTGACGTGCCTTGCCTCCTGTCGTTTTTATGGCACAGTCGGGAATGATCATGGTTTGACCAGTTGGATCTTGGGCCGCAGCCTTATGGAGAAAGTTTCACTCAGAAGCTGTTTCAGGAATCTGTTGAATTCGTCTTTTGCTTCGAAATCATCGAGGGTTTGAAGAAAATTTATCATTCCAACGGCTACTATAAGGAACTCCGCTTCATCCCGGAATTTCTTGCAGTGGATTTTCGAATCCTCATCCACACGGTTTTTCAGGTTTTCCGCGTTTTGCCATGCCGACTCAGCGTTTCTCATGTCCCTTAAAAAACCGTCAACGTAATAGGAACGGGGTATTTCCTTCATCATTGACGCGGTCTCTTCCATAAGATTTAGAGTCATCAGGTTAA
>JADFZC010000716.1 GCA_015232735.1 Oligoflexales bacterium
AATAGGTTTTCTTGTTGCCGCCGACCGCAGGATTGTCAATGCCTCATCCGACCTGCGCGTGGGCAAGTGGAGAAAGAATGAATATGGGAAATCATACGGCCTCAAGGGAAGAACCCTGGGCGTAATCGGGACGGGAGCAATTGGACAGGCCGTCATAAGAAGAGCGCAGGGCCTGGAAATGAATGTAATCGCATGGTCAATCGAATTGACACCGGAAATGGCTGAAGGACTGGGCATAGAGTACTGCAAGTCCTATATGGAAGTCGCAAAAAGGTCGGACGCCGTCTCCCTGCACATCGCTCTGGCCCCCGAGACAAAATCCATGATAAACAGGGAGTTCCTGAGCCAGATGAAGCCTGGCGCCATTCTGATAAATACCTCAAGAGGTGAAGTCATAAACACAAGCGACCTTAAAGAGGCCATCAGGGACAAAAAGCTGAGAGTGGCCCTTGACGTTTTCGAGAATGAACCAGCCGGCGGTGACGACAGTTTTATCGATACTGAACTGGCCCAAATGGTGACATGCACACCGCACATAGGGGCTTCGACCGACCAGTCCACCGAAGCGATAGCCGATGAAGTTGTAAATATTGTAGCCCATTTCAAAAAAACCGGAAAAGCCCTGAATACGGTAAACACCAGGTCCCAAACAATAGGCGGGGCAAGCCTCGTGGTCAGACACTTCAACAAAGTGGGAGTTCTGGCGGATCTTCTCGACAAACTCAAGGATGAAGACATCAATGTGGAAGAAATGGAAAATATGATTTTCGAATGCGGCGAGGCGGCTTGCTGTTCTCTCAAGCTTGACAAGATGCCATCGGAAAAAACGCTGAGACTGATAAAAGACAATAGAAATATTATTCAGTCCGAACTTAAGCTGTAAGCAGACCTCGGCGCTGAAGGGCCGGGGTTTCCCCAAACCTGGTAAACCCGGCCCTGAAGGACCGGGTGTCCAGTCAGGAGAGGCTTTAAACCTCTCCTGATTTTGGTTAGCTTGAAGGACCTCGCCCTGAAGGACGAGGTTTCATTAAACTTTATGATGTTTTACATGTGAGGCAATAAATTGAGTACCCTGGATTTAATGACAAAACTGGTATCGTTATGCAAAAGACGCGGATTTGTTTTTCAAAGCAGTGAAATTTACGGAGGACTCAAGTCCTGCTATGATTTCGGTCCCCTCGGCATTGAACTCAAGAGAAATATCGCCAACGAGTGGTGGCGGAGGATGACTGTCGAAAGGGAGGATATAGTTGGAATCGATGCTTCCATCATGATGCACCCGAAGGTGTGGGAAACATCAGGACATCTGGCCGGATTTTCCGATCCTCTTGTTGACTGCCTGAACTGCAAGGAGAGGTTTCGCGCTGACAAGGCGCCCAAGAAAAAGCCGGGGGAGACCGTATCATTCCTCGAGGGCGGTAAAAAAGACGGCACAAAAAAAGAGGGTTCCGTTGACGGACGAGGCTACGTCTGCCCAGTCTGCGGCTCACCGCTTCTCAGCGCTGAAAGACAGTTTAACTGCATGTTCAGAACAAGCATGGGGCCCGTCGATCCTGTTGGAGAATTTCTTAAAGATTGTTATAATAAAGAGTTGCCTCTTGATGAATTCCGCCAGAAACTGGAAGAGGCAATACGATCGACAGCCGTGTATTTGAGACCCGAAACCGCGCAGGCAATGTTCGTGCAGTTTCTGAACGTCCAGCAGACGATGTCCATGAAAGTCCCGTTTGGAATCTGCCAGATTGGAAAATCCTTCCGAAACGAGATCGTTACTGAACATTTCATATTCCGGTCATGCGAGTTCGAGCAGATGGAAATGGAGTACTTCGTGGAACCGGGAACCCATGAACAGTGGATGGATTACTGGAAACAGGAGAGGCTCTCCTGGTATACATCCCTTGCCAACAACAAGGAAAATTTCCGGCTGAGACAGCACAGGAAGGATGAGCTTGCCCACTATTCCACCGACTGCTATGACGTGGAATATCTCTATCCATGGGGATGGGATGAACTTGAGGGAATAGCATCGAGAACAGACTACGACCTGAGACGCCACAGTGAGGCTTCCGGTACCAAGCTAAGCTATTTCGACCAGCAGAAAAAGGACCCTGCCACAGGAAAGGACGGATGGAGATATTTTCCATACGTTATTGAGCCGGCGGCAGGTCTTACGCGTTCGGTACTCGCCTTCCTCCTTGACTCCTATGCCGAGGAAGGAGGCGTTGATGCCACAGGCCAGGAGAAAACCAGGGTCCTTCTGAAACTCCACCCGAGACTGGCACCCATCAAGGTCGCCGTCCTTCCACTGATAAAAAAGGACGGTCAGCCGGAGAAAGCAAGGGAAATCGTGGACAGGCTCCGCGAGTCCAGAATAAACGTGAGTTATGACGACAAGCAATCGATTGGTAAGAGATATGCCAAACACGATGAAATAGGAACCCCCTACTGCTTCACCGTAG
>JADFZC010000717.1 GCA_015232735.1 Oligoflexales bacterium
TATGGGAGATTGACTTGATGAGTGAAGACATTACTGTTTTTGAAAAGATATTGAAAAAATGGCTGCCGGCAAATGTCGTTTATGAGGATTCGCAGGTTATGGCATTTACCGATATCAACCCCGTTGCCCCAACCCATGTGCTGGTGATTCCCAAAAAGAAGGTAGGCTCCTTTATGGATCTGAAGGAATTGTCTGATGCCGATGTGGGCGTATTTTTCAAATCTGTCGCCGTTGTTGCGGAGAAGATTGGACTGAGTAAAGATGGATACAGAGTTGTGCTCAATTGCGGGGAGCATGGACAGCAGTCTGTCAATTACATGCATGCCCACATAATAGGAGGAAGGCAGCTTAAATGGCCTCCGGGATGATCATGCGGAAATGGCGGCTGCACAGATGGTGCGGCTCTTTTAGGAAGGTTATATAGCGTTGGCATGGGGGAGAGCTATCGATTGCAAACTCCTGCTTGTTTGTATCTGAAATAGGCTGCGCGGCGTAAAATTTGATCGGAGTTCAGGTCATTTAATTTGAAACATGGCAGGCACGGAGAACGGCGTTATAGGTATCCTTACCATACCTGACAGGATTATTGCACATGGTTTCAGAGGCAGTTGTCCACGTTTTGGCGCACCCTATCGCCGCCATAATGTCCAAAGTAGTACCTGGAATTGAAGCTATCACTGCTGCGGCCTTACAGGCGCGTCTTTTCGCTTTTCGATTTCGAGCGGTTAAATTCATTCCGTTTTTTGCTGATAGTCGTTCTGCCTTTTTGATAAGATCATAAGCATCAGCGATGGTTTGCAGCTTGGGGTTTTGCGAGTCCGAGGATGAAGATTTCATATCTGATTGATCGGGGTATGAGTCCTTTACATAAACCAGAAATCCGCCGGACATCTCATCAGAACGGAAAAAATCCTGAGAAAATGAGTAACCATAGCATTCATCGTTATAGTTGATTTTTATATTTAGCATCGATTTGTCAATGTTCATTTCTGAACATTTCATAAAATCTGCGGATTCTATTTCTATGTACTCACCAGCGATTTCCTCGGCATTCACCTGCGAAGATAACGTGCCGTTTCTTTTTTCACAAGCCAGCAACAATGAAGCAATAGACAAAGTAAGAGACATGGGTAATAATTTCGAATGCATTTTTTCCTCCAAATAAATATGCGAATGTAATAACCATTTTATAGCCATTTTTATAGTTAGTTTCCGGCGCCAAAGGCGCCGGAAATTATCCTGAGCCCAGGGGGCGAAGGATCTGGTCCATGTGAAATCAGAGTGTTTCGTACCAGATCCTATGCTTTTCTTCGCTTGCCGGGATACGTCCCTGGCGCTTTTGCGCCAGCGACTGGTTAGGCTCGTTTTTGAGCATTGGTTTCGAGTAAGGACAGATTTAAAAGATAAATGACAGCCCCTATACTAATTTCAACCAGCAACCGACCCTCGCTCTTGTTTGCAATCGCGGTGCCAAAATTATTTGCCCTCAGTGGTGTGTGATAATCTGTTAAAAGCAAGTCCTCTACAGATCAGCGGCCGAGATGTTCCCCCTTATGAGGAGAAATACCACAGACCCGATCATAATGTCTTTATGTCTAATAGGGTAGCTGAATAAAAGACAGGGGTTCATGATAGCAATGGACTCCTGTTATGCATTAACCTGCGGTTCGGCAACGGGGAGGTCAATCGACTTTGCCAAATCGTAGTTTGAGTGATCACTTGAGTATCAAGCTGGCTGTAATCTGTTTTAATTGTTAGTAATATTCATCGTGTTATAAAAAAATATGATATTTTTTGGAAAACCTTGGTGTGATAAACGATATCAGCTTCACTGGTATCAGCGCAATTATTAGTAATATTCATCGTGTTATAAAAAAATATGATATTTTTTGGAAAACCTTGGTGTGATAAACGATATCAGCTTCACTGGTATCAGCGCAAATCAAGGCCATGTTGTGGAACGGCGTCATAAGAATACCCTGTTAAAAGACAACTTTGCTATAGCCAATCTCAACCACGATACTGGAACGCTGCTTGGAGAGGCAACAGCAGGGCAGCTTTCGCTGCCCCGGTACGTAGAAGGATTACCGGCCGTAATAGGTTTTCAAGAATATCTGCTTAATATCCTCCCTGGAGGGTTTCCGGGGGTTGGCGCCTGTGCACGCATCCGAAAGCGCGTTTTCGGACAGATAATTTTGCCTGTTAATGATGTTTATCCTCGACAAATTCAACAAGAAACCCGCCGGTGGATTTTGGATGTACGAACGCTATACGGCTTTTGTGCGCGCCGTCGCGCGGTTTTTTGTCAATCATCTCCACGCCTGAGGACTCCATTCTTGAGATGGTCTCTTCCACGCTGTCCACTTTTATCGCAAGGTGGTGGATGCCCTCGCCTTTTTTTTCAATGTCTATTTAGATTTGCTTGTGCTCTGTGTGTTTGTATTTTTTTATCA
>JADFZC010000718.1 GCA_015232735.1 Oligoflexales bacterium
CGTCTTAAGTATAAAGTGGGCGCACAAAGTGCCAATATTTCAGATCAGTATAAATTTTACCTTAGAGGTTCAATATCAAGCTTTAATTCCGGTGTAAAATGAAATCCCAGAATGGTGACCTCCTCACAATTTTCAATAATGAGATCCCTCCTGGGCCTAACCGGGATTTTTTCCTTATTCGTATAACACTCCTGAAAAACATGCGCGGGATGAATCGGCCAATACCTTTTCTGATCCCTGACGCAAACAGCATGGCCAATTGGGCCAAAGGAGTCTGAAACAGGATCCATGCATGATGGAATTTTCTTGAATACACCATTCTCTATGGAGATATAATCCAGAGAAAGGATAAGTCTGGCTTTCAACCTTCCCTCCTTATCAACATCGACGACTCCCCAATTCATAGACGGTGCTGTTTCATTGCTTTTTAGCAATAATCCGGAAGAAAAATTCTGCTCATTCAACTCATGGACACTCTTTTTACATCCAACAACCAGGAGAAAAGAGCTTAGAAAAAATGTCAATGATTTCATTACAACCTTCATCTCGGGGAGATCCTATACTCGCTGCGCTCGTCAGGATACAACCTTCATCTCGGGGAGATCCTATACTCGCTGCGCTCGTCAGGATACGTCCTAAGGCGCTTTCAGCGCCTTAGGACTAATTATTTCATCGCATACAAACATATGTATACCACAAGAGTTAAAAAAACATGTTCAAGTTCAGCTGTCTTCCTTTTATACCTTGATATTTGATCTGATTTCCCCTTCCACAAGAAACTGTTCACCTCATTAAACGGAATTAAAACCGGTATAAAATATGGAATTTGAGATTTGTATTTTAAATATTCATGAAATGCGAGTCGACTTGCGGCATTTTCCCTCTTTTTCATTTCTGTCTTTAGGAGAATCGTTCCGACAGCAAGCAAAAGCACGAAAGCCCAAAATGAACGGCCGGAAATGCAAAGTCCGAGGAGCAACAGAAAAAATCCAAAGCCTGAAGGATTCCTCACAAATCTTTGAGGCCAGCCTGAGCGGGTTCCACTGTTGAAATTGAAGGAAAATGAAATTATCTTCAAGGATTCGCCCAAAAGGCTTATCATTGCGCCAATAAAAATTGAACTATAGGTAGGCCTTGCAGTAAGCAAAATGAAGATAAGCGCAAATCTAAAATAGTATATGGGATCGATAGCCAGAGACTTCAGTCTGATTTTTTTCAGTTTTGGAAATAAATTCCCGGCAGCTGTTTTTAAGCCCTTTTCTGTCAACCCAAACAAAGCGAAGGATTTTCTCACTCCATTCCCTTCACTTTGATCAGAATGACGGAATATGGTTTTAAAACAATTTATATCCACAAAACCACCTCTTCTCAAATCTATGAGAACTTATAAATATTACTCCAAAGATTGATTCAGCTGTTATTTTATAGAATTTTCAAAAAACTCTCTAGCACGATATGAACTTCTCACGAGCGGGGCGGAAGCCACGGAAAGAAACCCCAGATCCCTGGCGACATTCTCAATCTCCTTGAATTCATCAGGATGAAGATAGCGGCTCACGGTAACATTGGCCATTGAAGGTCTCAAATACTGCCCAACCGTTACAAAATCAACTGAGGCCTCTCTTAATTCTTTCAATGTGGTTACTATCTCCTCAAATGTTTCGGAAAGGCCTACAATAAGCCCGCTTTTCGTAAAGACTGGATAATCAGCCAGCCGTTTTGCCATCCTGAGTACCTCAAGCGAAACCCTGTAATCTGCTCTGCCATCCCTGACAATCGGAGTAAGCCTTTCAACTGTTTCGACGTTGTGGGCAAAGACTTTGGGCACCTGGCTTAAAACCGTCTTTATCGAACTTTCATTTCCGCTAAAGTCGCTCCCTAAAAATTCTATGTTTGTCTGGGGCGCCCTCTTTCTTATCGCCTTGAGAACCTCTGCCACATGTGAAGCTCCGCCGTCTTCCAAATCATCACGGCTCACCATTGTTATTACAGCGTATTTTATACCAAGAGAATATATTGTCTCAGCCAGCCTTATGGGTTCATCCTTGTCCGTCCCTCCGTTAAGAACAGCCGTTTTAACATTGCAAAACAAGCAGTTACGTGTGCAGACATCTCCCAGAATCATGAATGTCGATGTCCTTGCCTGCCAGCATTCCGAGATGTTTGGGCAGGCCGCCTCCCGACAGACGGTATTCAGGGATTTTTCGCGAAGTTCCCTGCTTATCAGGGCAAAATCCGCTCCCGATGGTATTTTAGTCTTTAACCACGATGGCTTAGGGGTATAAGCCCCGGTGTCAGCAGCTGTTGTTTCAATGCGATTTTTCAAATGTATTCCTCGAAAACTCACATTATATATGTTAAGAGTCCTCCACCTTGGAGGGAGATATATCACCCTTCGTTAGTGAACTACTCGGCCATAAATGGCCTAGCTTCCAATACTCAGTAACTTTCGC
>JADFZC010000719.1 GCA_015232735.1 Oligoflexales bacterium
CGGCCGACTGTCTCAATCCATCCTTGGCTTCAAGCGATCTTTTCATCTCCTCGAAAATGAACAATTTTCGCCTTTCATTGCATCCGACCATCTTGAAACCATGCCTTACGACTCCATCGTCCAGCCAATATCCCCAGCACACCTCAACATGAAAACTTCCTGCCAGTTTCTCTTTCATCTTATTTCCCGCTTCATATCCCGAAAAGACAAGATCAACGGAAACTGTCATCTTCTGACTCAGAAACACATCGCCTGTCACGCCAAAACCACCCGGAGAAAACTCAACCACCCTGAAACGCCCCAGCTGCGATGAAAGGATAATTTCCCTGTCATTTTTCACGAGGATTCTTTCCTCATCTATCGTCCTTTCCAAAAACGATAAATATCGATTTCTCAAAATTGACAGCATTTCGCAATTTTCATGATGAGGATTATATTCATAGGCTTTAAGGAATCGGTCCACGTTCTTTATCTGAAACACAACCTGACGCATTGCCCCTGCTGCAAAGGACGAGACATCCAGATGGCTTTTTGCCTGCTCGCTAAGCCTGACAAGAAACGGAGTGCATGAGCTTTCCAGCCTGCTCGCAAAATTGACCCCCTCGCCGACGATCGTGTAATCCAGTCTCCTTGATCCCCCCAGATTCCCGATAAATACACTGTCGACATGAATCCCTATACGCATAGGGATTGGAATCTTTTCCTCTATTGTGACTGATGCGACATGTTTCTGCATCTCGACGGCAAAGAGAAATGCCCTGTTTACATGGGCATTATCCTTGTCAAGTTCATCTTCCAGTCCAAACACGGCAAGAACCCCGTCCCCTAGCGACCTGTCCACTATGCCGAGATATTTTGCCGTCAGGCCGTGAATGATTTCCGTAGTTTTCTTCAGATAGTGAAATGCTTTCAAAGACCCGATTTTTTCAGAAATCTCCGTAAAACCCGCAATATCCACGAAAACTATCGACACCCTTCTTCTCATGACCTCCGAACGATAATTGTACACCTGCCCGAAAACTTCATTGAATTTTGCACGGCTTGTATAGGATGACAGAGCTTCCGTTATCTTCTCCTTCTCTGCCATCATGTTTTTTATACGTTCCCCCAGGGCAAATGAAAGATAGAGCGCTTCGCAAATTAGACCAAAACAGCCGATACTTCCTGCAACCATGAAGGATGGAAACAGTCCGAAGTGACTTAAATTTGTGATCATGGCGCTCGCTACAAGCAGGGCCCATGCCGAAAAAAAACCCACCCTCGGCCTTATATTCATGGCAAAAACAAGACCGACATAATAAATTATTTGAGCGAAAGTGGAAAACGCCATGATGATGGCAAAACCTATCTGGCAGGGAAAAAATATCGATACCACGCCCGCAAGAATCAAGCCCAAAAGTGCAATTTTCGCGCAAAGGTACGCAGGACGACATAGTTCCCTGTTATTCATGAACTCGTTAACAAACAGCGTGGCAAAAATATGTATCGCAAGGAAGGTGTAGTTGAATAAGTTCAAGGTATATGTGAAATTGTCCTCTAAAAGGGTAAATCTGCCAAATCCGGCGAATATCAGGCCGAATATCAAAGTGGAAATATGATACGCCACATAATAGAGATATGTCTTTTCCCTTATCGACAGGTATATTATGAAGTTGTAAAGAATTATACATAACAGCCCGCCCTGAAACAGGCTTAAAGCAAGAAATTTCAGCCTGTTCACCTGAACATACTCGTCTTTTGCCATGATCGTCAAAGGAAACGAAACAAGAACCCTTTTGCCATGAACCTTTATATAAATATCCGACCGAACCTGGGAGTCCGGACTGAAAATGAAATTAGTCTTGTAGTTGATTGGAAGATAATCGGTCTTGATCTGTTTTTCCCCGATTCCGGTTCTATGTACATCCTTCACCTTTCCGCCTTCGACCAGATAAAAATCGAGAAAGGGCAAAATGGGAAAATCCACTTCAAGGACATATTGGGACGGTTTCAGCCTGTATTTTTCAAGATCGATTTTAAACCACATGGAAGTGGAAGGGGAAAAACTCAAAGTCAAATGTGGTCTTCTTGATTCTATCTCTTCCCACCTGTCCTGCGGAGCGGAAATCACATCTTCCACTCGAAAGGAATCATCAGGATTTTTGAGCATCAATATGCTGTCTATCCGGCCCGGCGATCTGATATCAACCATCGAAACGGCAAAAATGACTGCCGTGACGGCAATAATGGCCGAAATGTTTTTTGCAAATACCAGGTTCATTAAAAATGATACTCCCAAATATTTACAAATTTATCGGACAAATTACTGAATTTATTAATAATGCGAATATTGGGTTAAAAAAATAGGCAATCGAATCATCCGCATAAGTCGTCAGCATAATCGTGTACCTAAGTGGGCCTTGCTCGTTTACCTATGGTATTCCAGATAAATAATTCGGGGTAGCATT
>JADFZC010000720.1 GCA_015232735.1 Oligoflexales bacterium
AGCATGTGGTTGATCGCAAATGCGACAAGATATGAAAACGCGCATATGCAGAAAAGCAGGGCATATCCTCCGGTAATGTTTCCGGCTGCCTTGAAGCTGTCGAGCATCCTGCCAGTCACCGCTGGAAAAATCATCCCCCCGAGCGCGCCCGCCATGCCGCCAAATCCGGTGAGCGTTGCAGCGGCGTTTTTCGGGAAGATGTCCGACATTGTGGCAAAGAGATTGGCAGACCACCACTGGTGAGCCGATGCCGCAAGGCTGATCATCAAAACGGCCTGCCAGTCGTTCACAAGCGTAACCTTTATTATCGGAAGCGCAAGGAGCGCGGCGAGGATCATGGATGTCTTTCTTGCCCTTGTGATGCTCCAGCCCATTTCTGCAAGTTTTCCCGTCGCCCAGCTGGCGGCAATGCTCAGGATTGAGACAGTGGTGTAAATGATGACAAGGTGGACCCAGCTTTGTTTTATATCAAGAAGGAGCGTCTGTTTGAAAAAATCCGGGAGCCATATAAGATAAAACCACCAGACCGGATCTGTCAGGAACTTGGCAATAAGGTATCCCCAGGTTTGCCGGCAGGCAAGCAGTACCGGAACGGAGATCTTTCTGGTTTCGTCGAACTCCCGGCCATCGCTGCCTATGTACAGAAGCTCGGATGAACGCAGTCCCTTTGTATCCTCAGGATTGTTGTAAAAGACGACCCATGCGGCCATCCACAGAAATCCCAGAATTCCGGCGAAAATGAAGGTCGCCTGCCAGCCCCATGTGAAGGCTATCCATGGTACTATTGCCGGGGCGAGCGTTGCGCCCACGTTAGTTCCGGAATTGAAAAAAGCTATGGCAAGAGCCCTCTCTTTTTTGGGAAACCATGTCGCAACTGTCTTTATAGCGGATGGGAAGTTGCCTCCTTCACCGAGTCCGAGGGCGATTCTCGCCACATAGAACCCGCCGACGCTGCCGACCAGCGAGTGGCAGAGGGCTGCGGTACTCCACCAGGTTATCGATGTTATGTATCCCTTTTTTATGCCCACCCTGTCTATGAACCAGCCGAACACAAGGTATCCTGCGGCATATGCCCCCTGAAAGGCTGAATTTATCAGCCCGAAGGTTTCGTTGTTCCAACCCATTTTGTCATCAAGTATCGGCTTCAGAAGTGAAAATATCTGCCTGTCGAAGCAGTTTATTATTGTTGCCAGAAAAAGCAGCGTACAAATGAACCAGCGGTGGCTTCCGACATACGTTCCGGAGGTTTCTGCGAAGTCCCACGGTTCCCTCTTTTTCCTGTACTTCAAACCACCCAGGGACTTTTCGGTTTTTACATGATCGTACCGATCCATAGTTTTGTTTCCTGTCGAGAGGGGTCATGGCAAAACTTAAGACGCTGATTCCACTTGGGTGTATTAAGAGACTGTCTGAAAGCCCCTTGCATTCGCAGATGCGATATCTTTCGCAAATTAATACACCAAACCCTTTGGGCATTGCAATCTGCAATATGAAAATTAAAATCAGGCTCCTTGTATCTGTCAGGAAAAGTGGCTGGCTGAGCGGCCAATTTATTTGTCAATAAATTTATCCCAGGGACCAATAAGAGTTGTTGAGAAAATGATTCATACTAAATATTATATCCATCTTTTGAGCACCTCTTCGGGATTATTCCACAAATTGAGGAGATTAGCGGTTTGGAAACTAAAAAGGGAATTACAGTCAACGGGAAGGAACACCTTCTCCCTGAGGACGGAAAATTAACGCTGCTTGATTTTTTGCGCGACCATCTGGGTCTCATGGGAACGAAAAACGGTTGCAACTGCAAGGGTCACTGCGGGGCGTGTACGGTAATCATAGACGGGCAGGCCAAACGGTCCTGTCTTGTAAAGCTCTCGAAACTCGACGGCGCGAAGGTTGAGACAATAGAGAGCCTTGAAGATAAAAACGGACTTCATCCGGTTCAGAAGGCTTTTATCGCAGAGGGGGCGGTGCAGTGCGGGTTCTGCACGCCAGGCATGATAATGGCAAGCAAGGCGCTCATCGACAGGAATAAAAGCCCTTCGGACGAGGAGATAAGGCAGGCTTTGAAATTCAACCTTTGCCGCTGCACCGGATATACAAGCATCATAAGGGCGGTGAGAAGCGCTGCGGCCATGATCGGCCCGGGCGACGGCAGGCTGGATGGAATCCTGAAGAAAGAGATCGTCAGAAGGGACGCATTCGACAAGGTGACGGGCAGGGCCGTCTACGCCGACGACATGAAGGAGGAAAACCTTCTTTACGGAAAGCTGCTTTTCAGCGAGCATCCCCATGCCGACATAATTTCGATAGATACCTCTGAAGCCTCGGCCCTGAAAGGTATCGCGGCAGTACTCACGGCAAAGGACATTCCCGGCAGAAAGACGTTCGGACTTTTTGATCCGCAGCAGGCGGTTCTGGCTGAGACAAGAGTGAAATA
>JADFZC010000721.1 GCA_015232735.1 Oligoflexales bacterium
GCATGATCTGGTTCATGGCGCTTTTAAAGGCCTGAATCAAGGCAAAATAGGGAATATTGCTGGCGAACTGGTCATATTTTCCTTTCAGGAAAAATCCGTTTTCAATAGTGATGCATCGGAGGATTTCGTGGATGAGCGCCGACTTTCCGATACCCGAATGGCCGCGGACCAAAAGGATTTTCGACTTGCCGCGGCTGGCCTCCTCGAAAAGCGCGAGAAGCTTTCCCTTTTGTTCCTCACGGCCAAAAAGTTTCTGGGGAATCTCAAAACGCTCAGATATATCACGGCTTTTAAGGGAAAATGGTGTGATCTCGCCTTTCTCCTTAAGGCACTGCCTGGCTGTCGAAAGGTCATGAATGAGCCCCAGGCTGCTTTGATAACGTTCCTCTGGAGATTTGGCGATCAGGATTTCAATTATGTCGGCAATAAGCTTGGGAACCTCCCTGTTGATTCTGTCCACCCGCGGGGGCATCTTGGAAATATGGGCGGCGACATATCCCATGGCATCTTTTGCCTCGAACATGGTCACGCCTGTAAGCAGTTCATAAAAGGTGGCTCCAAGCGAGTAAAAATCGGTGCGATAATCCAAAAAACGATTCATCCGTCCCGTCTGCTCCGGGGAAATATAGCTTAGCGAACCTTCGAGAACCCCCTTGATATTTATCTCCTGGCTCTCGCGGGAGAGTTCTGTGGCTATATGAAAGTCGGCGATTTTGAGTCTTTTGGTCTCTGGGTTGTACAGGATATTGCCAGGGTTGATATCCTTATGGATGATATTGGCGCCGTGTATGTCGTGGATGCCTCTTATGATGGCCAGAGCGATCTCCAAGAAAAGATCCACTGGCAGACGGCCCCTGGATTTTATAAACTCTTTCAGATCGGAACCCCCGATATCCTCCATAATCATTGCCGTCCGGCCGTCATCCAGTTTTTCAACCCGGCACGCCTTGATGACAAACTCAGAGCAGATCTTCTGGGCCATGCGGCAATCATGTTCCAGTATGGCCAGATCCTCTGCGGCCGGGTACTGATTTCGAAGGACTTTGAGGATAAAAGTTTCGCCTGAACCTTCTTGACGGGCGCGGTAAATCACGAAAAGGTTTGTTTCGCCAATGAGTTTTTTGATCTGACAGTCTTTCAATATCTTTTCCATTGGTAAAATCGCAGATGGTTTCGAAATCCGGTTTTCGGGATATTTTCCCTCATACCTGTGCATGTGACAGATCATCACAGTATCGATTCTATATTAACTTATTAATAGGTGACTGCAGGAGGGAAAAACCTGCCTACCATTCACCGGGGAGGCAGGAAGAAATAAGGGTCCATTACACAAGGTTAGCATAGATCATAGATAACAACATCAGTGCATCTGCCTTGAAGCATGCTCCACGACTTTCATGATTTTTCCGAGTGATTCCTCTATTCCCTTTTTCATGAGCGGCGCCGCGCCGAGATAGCCGCGGTCCGCCCTGATTTGAAGCCTGGAACACTCGGGATGGATATAATAATGAATGCCGATAACTCCCAGCGATGTGTCCGAATAGCCCGAAATGTCAAGACCCTGCCGCCTTCCGGGATTGGATGTGGTGACATCGACATTGATAACCT
This sequence comes from Oligoflexales bacterium, assembly GCA_015232735.1. The sequence continues at coordinate 1,609 of JADFZC010000721.1, forward strand.
TGGAAAACGGCTTGTCGTGTATGCGCATGAGATTTCCGATGTCGATGTAGCCCCAGCCCACCTTATATTTGCTGTCAAGCTGCTGCGCGTTGACAAGCGCAACAAAATGGAATACCCAGTGGTCTCCCTGCCTGCATTCCTTTATCCGCGCCTTTTGCACTTCGACGGCCTTCTGCAGGTACCTGGCTGCCAGATCCATATTGGGCGATTTTTGTGCCATCAGCTCAACGAATCTGTGTGACTCCGGGCTGTTGCAAAACAGAGTTTCGTAACGGCCATTGGCAAAATGGCGCATCTGGATCGACTCTGTAACCGACAGGTGGCGGCCGAACTGCCTGTATCCAGCCAGCTGGAATGCAAGCTGCAGCGCGGTATCTCCGCTTGCCCTGTGCTTCTGAAAGAAATTCTCTCCTGCTCCATCAATCTCGATGCACGTCAGCTCGCGCCGGTCCAGTTCTTCACTGATAAAAGCGTCGGCTTTGGCAAGCGATCTTTCCTCCTTGGGGCCGAGTTTCCAGACCAGCTTCTTGACGAGATCCCTTCCGTCGTAAACTGCGGCCTCATTTTCCCCTTTGGTATCTTCCTTTACGGCGATGTTCCACAGATCCTCCAGATAACGCACGAAAGGGTGGCCGTCCACGCCGGTGTGATCTCTGTTCAGACCGGCACGGCCGTTTCCGAAGACGATCAGCTGGTGCGCCTTGTCATACCACCTGTTGAAACAATTCTTATGGCTTGCCAGCCACATGCATTCATCACGGTCTTTGGGATGATCGTCTATGTCGAGGGAAACGGTGAGAAAAGCCGTATCCATGATATCGAGAATTTCCCT
>JADFZC010000722.1 GCA_015232735.1 Oligoflexales bacterium
GAAAATACTATCGAGTTTCTTGGTCATCCGGATCTTGGCTAGATACTAACAATATTGCGGTGGAAGTTCACGACCCAATTATTTTCCAGACAGCTCCCTGATTTTTTTCTTAAATTTTAAAAAACTCCCAGGAAACTCCTGGGAGTTTTTAATTTTTCGATAGGTTATAATCCCCTGCTCCCTCCGGGAGTGGGCCTGATTAAGCAAGACAAGGGTGATTTGGTCAGGAAAAACTATGGATAATAGAACCTCTCATATCATTCTCGAAGTTCCCAAATACATTTTTTTCAAAATTGGGATCTAAAAAAGATGTATAAAAAAACAACGGTACGCTTGAAAGCTAGCTTCTTCTTTTAAAGTTGTCCCTCAGAAACAAAAGCAATTTCCCCCTTTTCTTTCTTGATCGAGCTTTTCGCATTTTTTTTTCTCCGCAGTGCTGCTGCCTGAGTTTTTGGCATCTCGGCAGATGAGTATGGAAGGAGGTCTGAAACACTGAAAGGCTGCGGGTGTAAAACATGAGCGTCTAGCGTTGGAATTAATGTTGGTCCCTCGACTACCAACCGAATACCTGTGTGGCGCCGACCATGAATTCGCCGCTCATGTCCTTTGGCCGTCTTGAAAAACCGTTCCAAATCTAGATTATCTCTTGGGAGAGTGGGGTCATCACCACCGATGTACAGTCCTGGAGCAAAGCGTTTCATTACTTCCGCCATGTACAAACGCGTGGCATCTCCCGACATTTCAAAACTTTCCCTCAACTTGTCAAATTCACAACTTCGTTGTTGTTGATCCCCGGTTTCGGGGTCTAAACACTTCTCTACTTTCCTGACGTCTTCCACCTGTTTCCGAATTTCCTCTTGCTTCAAAGCAACGGCATTCAAGCCTTTGTCGATTATTCCAGCGAGCTTTTTCACACCTTGTTCAGCTTCTCCACCTGTTTTCATCTGAATACATTCTTCCAGCGATTCGCGAACTTCCTTCACACCTTCGGCCATCCTCAATCCAGGTGGATTTAATGGACCACCCTGATCGTCCGACAAAATCCCACGAAGGGCGGAACAGTAGTCTAATACAGTGCTTTCACGGAGTTCCTGCTCTGAAGCTCCTTTTTTAACTTTTGCATCTATCGATTTCTGCATCTCTTTCTCTACTTCCCGAAGCCCCCGAATCTTCTTGCGCATATCCACCTTGGCAGAACTATCTGCTTCCAATACAGGTTTTGCTACATCACGCAAAAAGTGATTATCACAATATCGATGGGGAACTCCAGAGAAAACCGTTCTAATACCGGAGACGAACGCTTCCTGTTTGTCGGAAATCCAAAGTTTTACAGGAATGTTCAACCTTTCCGCCCATTCTTTTGCCCGGAGAAACAGCTTTTCAACTTCCGAAAAGCTGCTTGAAACCAATGATTCTGCAAACCAGACGCGTTTTTTACCAACTTCTCGAACTACGTACAATGTTTCATGCCCCTTTTCCGGTTGTAACCCATCAATCGACAAAATGAGTCCCTTTACATCCTGATATTCGACCCTTTGCTTCTCAAAATCGTTTTGGCGTGCAGCAATCATGGTTTGATACAGCTGACATTGATTTTGAATGCAATCATGAGAAACGAAAACTTGATAGGTCTCCTCCAATTCCTTTTGAATCTGAGATACTGACCAATGCCGGGAAAATCGGCGATGCCCGATGAACGAAAAAACATCCCAACCTATCAGCCAGAAAGGCATTGTAATCTGCATTTCGGCAGAGGGACTATAGGTCTCCCATTGCTTAGGGCAATCAGGGTTAACACAGCAAGTTAATTGACAAACAAGGTGTTGAGGACCATTAAGAGTGTAGATTTTATGATGTCGGTGATCACAGATTTTTAATTTCTTCCCACAAATCGGGCAGATAAGAATCTCAGCAGAAAGCATGATCTTGTTAAATTTCGTTGAAGCCTGCCAACGATGTCCCACAATAGCACCCCCTTTTTTCATAAAGGTACCATGAAAACCCTGAAAAAGAAAAGTGCTAGCTCCCGTACGTATCATTGTTTTAAATAGCGTATTTTTGAGTACCGAAAATATAGAAGACTTGCTACGACCTTGCACTGCTTATCCCCGAGTTTTACTTTGTAAATACTTGTATCATGTTGCATTTCTGCACCCGGAATATCGGGAACCTGCTCACAACGCTGTTTTTTTTCCACCCCTATTTCATTATCACGCAAGAATCTTGATAAAGTGGAATAGGCTATCTTAAAACCTTTTTCACAGAGCTTTTCATGAATGCGCTGAATATAATGCTTAAGGTTTTTGCGGCGCGAAGCCGCCCGTAAAAGCCGTGTTGGACTGAACCGCGGTGGTTTTGCACTAACCCTTGGTATTTATTGCCACAAAAAAACTGTTTTGCCGGCTAATAATTGCTTAAAAAGGGTTAATGAGCTGGA
>JADFZC010000723.1 GCA_015232735.1 Oligoflexales bacterium
GTAAAGCAATTTTATATTAAGATCTGAAATTTCAAATCTGATGGTAATGTCATGTTTCTCCTTGATTGCCTCAAGAAGCATGTTTTCCTCATTGATGAGCCATTCCTTTATATCTTCCCTTACCTTGAGCCTAATATCTTTTTGTCCTGTTCGAAGGACATGTCTTTCAATGTCTCTTGCAAGGTCGTAGATTATCGTCTCCATACTGTGGACTCTGCCTCTTCCATCGCAATAGGGACATATTTCTGTCAAGATCCGTTCCAGAGACTCGGAAGTTCTTTTCCTGGTCAGCTCAATTATGCAAAGATCATTCATGGGCAGCATGTTTGTGCGCGCCTTGTCATTTTTGAGCGCCTCTTCCATTCTTGCATTGACCTTTGCCCGATCCTCAAGGTTTTCCATGTCGATAAAATCAATTACAATTATCCCGCCAAGATTTCTTATTCTAAGCTGGGAGACTATCTCCTGTGCCGCCTCAAGATTTGTCTCCAGGATGGTGCTTTGGACATTTGATGAACCTACATTTTTCCCTGTATTTACATCGAAAGATGTTAAAGCTTCCGTCTGGTCAATAACGAGGTATCCGCCGGAGGGAAGCCACACCTTTCTTGCGAGGGCTTTTGCAATATCCATTTCAATGCCGTATTCATCGAAAACAGGATTTGGCTTTTTGTAAAGTGAGAGTTTGCCGTCAGATCCCGGTATGGTGTCCGTTAAAAAATGTTTCAGTTGTGAATATGCTGCGGGATCATCCACGACGATTTCCGAAATTTCTTCAGAATAGAGATCTCTTGTTGTTTTGACAACAAGATCCGGCTCCTGATAAAGGAGGGCGGGAGCGGATCTTCTTAAGCTCTTCTCCTTTATGTTTTTCCAGACTTCCTGAAGATACTCAAGATCCTTCTTCAAGAGGCTGACATCGACATCGGCTGCCGCAGTTCTTACAATAAGTCCCATGTCCGGAGGCTTGATAGTCTCGACCCTCTTTCGGATCTCTTCTCTTTGAGCCTCGTCCTCAATTCTTCTTGAAATCCCAAGATTGTTGAAGTCGGGCATCAGTACCAGGTACCTTCCGGGAATCGCTATTTGCATTGTAACCCTGGGTCCTTTGGTTCCGAGTGGTTCCTTGGCCACCTGGATCATGATTTCCTGGCCATTGCGTATGATATTCTCAATGGGAGTTCTGTTTATGGAGTACTGTGAATCGTTTTCCTCATTTGGTTTGGAGTCTTTTTGTTCCTTCAGTGCTTTTATAAAGGCGGGGTCCATGACGTCTCCGCCGAACAGGAATGCGGACTGATCGACTCCAATGTTGATAAAGGCGGATTGCATGCCGGGAAGTACCCTTGTCACCTTTGCCTTGTAAATGTTTCCGACCATCCCTTTATTGCTGTGGCGTTCCACATATAGCTCCGCAACCTTCCCCTCTTCAAGAAGCGCTATGCGTGTTTCGGAGACATTCGCGTTGATTACCAGCTTTTTTTTCACCTTGATAAGCCCTTATGGACTGAAACCGATATTTTTTTCAATCAGTTCCCGATAAATTTTGTCGGTAGCTCCACATAGCTCATCGACTTTATTTATCAAATCTTTATATGCCTCGCCTGACTTGGGCAAACAGTCTCTCCAAAAGGCTATAAGATCATCTTCATTTTTTACGACCCGCGCAAGTCCATGTTCAGTTAATAACACGGCTTCCTTGCTGTTTTTGTAAAGAGGACCAAATGAAAGATAAAGTCCGCGTACGGCCGGTTCAAGGACATTATGCACTTTATCATGCATCGCGCCGCCTACGTGCGCCATGAAACACGAACCATATAATTCAGCTAGTATCCCCATCTTGTCCACAATGATGACGCATGGAAATGTTTTAATAGAATCAATGGGTTCTTTTATTTCTGAGTACCTGTACGCATTCAGTTCGAGATCCCAGCATTCATCCTCGACAAAATCGATCATGGGTGCGCTGATATCGTGGGGGGCGATAATAAGCTGTCCCTTGAACTGGCCGTGTTCCACTGAAATTTTTTTGTAGGCGGAGACAACTGCTTTTACATCTTTTTGCCAGGCGCTTCCGGCGATTATTCTCGGATAATCTCCGAAGAGGGAGTCAAGGTTCTCTTTAAGTTTCAAGGATTCATCTTTCATACCTTCTGCTCTCTCCCTGACTCTGTCATATTTTGTATCACCGGATACATAGACAACTTCCCTGGGAAGCATGAGAGAGTCTGTGAAAAAAGCCCTGTCGGTTTCATCAGCCACATAGACCATATCAAATAATTTTAAAAGAGTGGATTTTATCCATTTTGCCGTCTTTCGGGTTCTGAGGGTTGGGCTTTCCGTTCCGTCGATTAGAACAAGACTGCTGCTGGTAGCCGCTGTCACAAGAAATGCCGGCCACAGTTCATGTCTTACAACCAGACATATATTGGGTTT
>JADFZC010000724.1 GCA_015232735.1 Oligoflexales bacterium
TACAAAATAGTGAGATTAATGCTACCCCGAATTATTTATCTGGAATACTATAGTTATGAAAATTCTTAAAAACACGCGGACAGCTGGAGATTGCCGCCACCCCACGGATGATACACCTTTTTATCCACAAACGGAAAATCCTGTACAATGTCATCCAGATTCCATGTCATGTTCAGAAATACGTGCGCGTTGTCGATTATTTCGTAGATCCAGCCGCTCTGGAGCTTCGACTGCCAGCTGACCCTTCTCTCCCCGTCCTGCATATGGACTCTGTCCAGATAAAAGCCAAGCTGCCAAAACTGCTTTTCATAGGAGGGGAAAAACCGTGTAGCGACAATATAGGGTTCTTCACGGAAAATATGTCCCGGACTTGGACTCTCCACATATAGCGAAGGATCTGAAAGCTGACTTTGGCCATAATATGCCGCTCTTTTCAAAAACCCGGCGCCGATGCTGCTCACCGTGCCTGCGTTCCTTATTATCACCCCGGCCTCATTTCTGTCCACCCGCCTTGCCAGCGACTTCATCTGTTCAGGTTTTAAAGACACCGCCCACTCCTTTCTCTCAGATTTCCACTCGTGAAAACCGCTGAAATAAAAACTTTCCGAAGGGGTCATGTCATATGCAAGGCGCAGGCTCAGGACACTCATGCCATAATGGTAAACGTATCCCTGGGAAAGTCGCCGCCACCTCAAAGGCCTGTCAAACTCATAACCAAAATCTAGTCTCAAAAACTGTTTCATTCTTATACTGCCGTCAAGTTTCAGCGTATAGGTGTTCTGATCCATGCGATCGTCCTTAAATTCCCTCTTTTCGTTATAGAAGTGGTCCACGGACCAATATGTTATTTTGAAGATGCCGTCTGAAGAATTTCCATATCCAATGCCTGCACCTAGATCTCCATATTCCTTCCTTGTTCCCCCGTCGCCCATTATGGAAAAAAAATAACCGGACTTATGTGGAAAAATCAGTTCCACCTGGCGGAGCGTCTTCATTTCAACAAGATCCTCCCTTCTGTCCTCGTCAAACGAAAGAACGACAGGTTCGTCCGGATCGGTAGCTATCTTGATCTGCTCATTGAAATCAAACCTCGTCTGATTGTAGCTTCCTGCGCTCACCCTGTAGCCGATCCTGCTTTCCTGCCAGATGTCTTCCATCGGTACAGGATAACGATAGCTGGTCTGATCGATTATACCCTCAACCCCGATATCCCCGTCATTGTCAATCTGATCGGCATCGCTGATCTGAAATCTGCCAAGCGCGGCGGGGCAAACCAATATTAAAGTCGAAACAAGACAAGAAACAAACCAGGGGCCATACCTGAAGAAAAATGCTCCGGACATATGATGCTCAATCTCCATAATTTCCAGTAAATATTACAGTTTTAACGTTTTCCACCAACGCATCGCCGTAATGGATAATTCAATGATTACCTGATGATACAGGATGAATGCATTTTGATCAAATCCTGGTGGGAAAAAATTCGCCAGCCGCCCTGTGATACCATACTAATGAAAGCAGGAAATTTAATTTGAAACCATATCCGGCGATATGACTACGACCACAAAAAAAATGCCATCATCTTCACCGGCAAAGAGAATCCCCTCTTTTCTCTTCTTCTTTTTCCATTTCTCCATATTAATTTCATCAGCAATGCCTCTGCCCTGGTGCCGCGCCTATGCGTTCGAGTCCCTTTCGGTCGACATATCGCAAAAATATCAGCCTCTCAATAAATACCTCTACATAAAGGAAGACCCTGAAAGGAAACTTGAAATTTCAGACATCCTGAAACTTGGTGACGACAGTTTCCTGGGTACTGGCGGAAAAATTCCAAATTATGGCGTCTACCCGGGGAGAATATGGGCCAAGTTTGCGATGACAAACAACCAGAAAAAGGACGTCGACCTTATCCTTGAGCTTGATTTCGCCTATATCGGCGATCTGAGGCTGTTTTCAAAGACACCTGAGGGAGAATACCGGCACACCCAGGCAGGACTTCTTTTTCCGATGTCCGTGAGGGAAGTTAAAAACAGAAATCCAGTTTTCCCGATAGAACTAAAGGCCGGTTCCACCGCGACATTTTATTTAAGGGCGGAGAGCAACGGACCCATCGCATTTCCGCTCGCGATTTATAAACCGTCGCACTTTTACGCGCTTGACCATGATGTCCAGTTCATCTTTGGAATCTACTGCGGAATCATTCTTGGAGTCATTCTCTATAATATTTTCTTCTACCTTTCTGTCAGGGACAAGACGTGCCTGACATACATATGGCTCATGATATTCGGGTACGGAATACTCGTCCCCAGCCTCTATGGCGTTACCACGGAGTACTACTGGCCCGAAATTCCCTGGCTTGCGGAACGTGACGGGCCTCTGGCAATATGCTTCACAATCGTGGTCTACGGCATTCTCTGCCAGAATTTCCTGGG
>JADFZC010000725.1 GCA_015232735.1 Oligoflexales bacterium
CCGCGACAGATCCTATGCAAGCTTCGCTTGCCAGGATACGTCTGCTGGCGCTTTCAGCGCCAGCGACTAGCTATTGATCATATCTCTCAGAAATGGCGGTCCAGCTGCCCTGACACCCCTCGTTCTTTGCAAAATCCGGATACGCTTGCTTCAAAGCATCGCACTCCACACCTTCCATTTTGAAAACTGAACCTATTTCACTAGTTGCATTGTCACTATCCTCAAGCTTTATCAGTACATCAAGATCCAATATCAGCTTGCATTTATATTTGTCCTGCTTGCTTAAATCAGTCAATACCGTATATGCGATTTGAATCTCATTCTTTCCATAGGTATAAATCTCTCCCTCTCCATCCATTTTCTTGCAGGCGGTGTCGGCGCAGATAGTAATCTTGACCTTGTCTTTACCAGCCTTCTCAAGCAGGGATGAACGCGGTTTGAGAGGTTCCACCTTATCGCAATCGTTTTTTATCTCCTTGACGCTTGTTTGCATCCAAATGCCAACAATGCTGTCAATACTTATGGATGGAGCCTGGCCTGTCGGAGTATTTTCCGTCGAGTCCGGAGATTTGCATATATACGATTTTCCGTTGTTTATTGAAATGCACTTTGTTTCAGTCTCTCCTTTGCAGGGATTTGGCGTACATATGTCACTTGCGGAATTGGAAGTTGAAGAGGGGGTATTCAGCGTAGGCGGCTGAGCTGCCTTTCTATAACAGGCAGATAATAAAAATAGGCAAAAGAATGATGAAAGGCCTAATAACGTTTTGATATTAATACTCATTTATAGCCCCACACGCTCCTGGATCACAGATAATTCCTCAATAGAATAGAATAAATTTATTATCGGTTCTTTTCTTTTCAAACTTTACAGGAAAAAATTATTCTAATATTATCATATAATTATTGAGGACTTCCGTCCATAGCTGCAAAATCAAATTTTACCCTAAAGAAATCACTGCAAAAAACCGATAAGAAAATTCAGGGTAACCTATTTCTTATTCTAGGAGATTTCCAACTTGATACACAAAAAACCAACGAACGGTCGTATAACAGTCTTTCTGATGTTCCTTGTTTCGATAAGTAATCAATCAGGGTGTATGCAGGAAAACCAGGCAGAAAACCATTTCGTAAAACGCCTCAGGGAACATCCCGCACTTGATTCAAGTTTCTTTTCAAAAAATCCCTTCGCCAAAAAACAAAATGCAAAAGAGGCGATCCTGTCGCTGCTGGAAAAAGAAAACCTCCCCTCCCAGGTAAAGATTGTGAGCTCCCCAGCGAACGGACTGAGACTGGCCGTATCAGGAATGGAGGATTTTTCATATTTTGTTAATGAAAATAAAATATGCGATCATCGCATTCAAAGCAGGATATTAAGCAACCAGCAACTTTTTATCACCGGAGATATCCTGAATTTCAAGAAAATTTCGGAAAATTATATTTTTCCCCTGCAAAGTGACAGCATCGATACCCTTAAAAGGGAGATGGGTGATACTGTCCAAAACATTACAGCGACAGATAAATGCCTCTTGTTCAAAAACGGCGACCTGACCCCCGTATGGATTCTAAACTTTCAAAAAGGCGATTTTCCCTACTCGGCATATGTGAGCTCCGAGGAGATAATACAGGTCAAGCCGCGATTTATGGAAATAGATGGAAGATCAAAAATATGGGATACAAACCCAATGACAGGAAAACTTGCAAGTTACACTTTGAATAACATGCACACCAACGGAACACTCACCAATTCATATTTTACAACAGCAACGCCAAACGGCCGGGTTTCGGAAAGCACTCATGTTTATGAGTACGATCCGGCAGATCCAAGATTCGAGGAGGCATCAGTATTTACAAATGCCAACAGGATGATGGAGTTTTATGAAAGTATCGGGTATCGGGAAACTTCCCCAAACCGGACTTTCCTGGTTCTTTCAGAAGATCCACAGTCTGCCAACAATGCCTTCTATGCACCGCCTTCAGATGAAGCGCCAACGCCAATGATATATGTGGGAAGAGCGGACGGGAAAACACTTAGAAATACACGGGTGGACGCCGATGTCATCTACCATGAATACGGCCACCATATAACAGTGCGCTATGTTAAGGAAATGTCCGGAGAATCCTTGATAATTCACGAAGGCCTGGCCGATTATTTCGCCTTTGCCAAAACAGGTGATCCGTGCCTCGGCGAGAGCATATGCCCAACAGGCAGCAAAATATGCTTTGTCCCAAACCAATGCCTTAGAACAGCAAATAACACTTTTACCATTGGAGATCCAAACCTCCCCTCTGAAGCACACAGGCAGAGTCAGCTTCTGTCAGGCGCTTTATGGTCGATGCGGGGTTCCCTGTCAGGCGCATTGAAAACCGAACTGGACAAGGTGGTATTCAAGGCGATCGAATTTCTTCCATACAACGCAGGTG
>JADFZC010000726.1 GCA_015232735.1 Oligoflexales bacterium
TGCAGTGGCTGAGCCCGTCGCAGACATCTGGCGGAGTGCAGCCTTTTCTTTTCACGCAGTGTCAGGCCATTCATGCGAGATCCGTAATCCCGCTTCAGGATACGCCGTGCGTACGTTTCAGGTTTTCAGCGGAAATCACCATACCGGCCGGTCTTAAAGCTTTGATGGCCGCTTCTTCAACAGGAAGGAGCGAATCCGGACAGAAGGCCGTGGAGACTTTTGAAATGCCGCAGGCTATTCCCTCATATCTTTTTGCCTTTGCGGTCGGAGACCTGGCTTCAAGGGAACTTGGACCGAGATCGCGGGTGTGGGCTGAGCCTCAGATGCTTGATGCCGCCGCATATGAATTTGCAAAGGTGGATGACATGCTCAGGAAAGCAGAGCAGCTGCTTGGCCCATATGAGTGGGACCGTTTCGATCTTTTGACCATGCCGCCATCATTCCCTTATGGCGGAATGGAAAATCCGCGTTTGACGTTCCTGACGCCGACGCTTCTTGCCGGTGACCGTTCCCTGGCAAACGTGCTTACCCATGAACTTGCGCATTCATGGACGGGCAATCTCGTTACGAATGCCACAAACGAACATTTCTGGCTCAACGAGGGATTTACGGTTTATGCTGAACGCCTCATCGAAGAGGCTCTGGAGGGAGCCGAGGTTTCCGAACTTCATATGGCGCTCGGACACAGGCGTCTTAAAAGTGCCATAGAGGGATTTTCTGACCGTCCGGAGCTGACCAAACTCAGGACCCATCTTTCCGGGATAGACCCCGACGAGGCCTTTTCCGAGGTTCCCTATGAGAAAGGATTTCTTTTCCTCAGGGCAATCGAGGAACACGCAGGACGAAAAAAGTTTCTGGATTTCCTGAAAGCTTACATAAGACATTTTCGATTCAGTTCGATAACCACCGAGGAATTTGTGGATTTCACAGAAAAAGAGCTTCCCGGGGCGCTTTCCGGGGTTCAGGCACAAAAGTGGATCGATGGAATCGGAATTCCTGAGAATTGTCCGCAGCCCAGATCAAAGAGGCTAAAGACGATCCTCGATACTGGGAGCTCAGTCCCCGAGTTCAACATCGGGTCAGCCTGGATGCCCTGCGAATGGGCGCTTTATCTTGGAAATCTGCCGGCATCCACTCCTCTGTCCGCATGTGAGGAGCTTGAACGCAGATTCCAGCTTACATCGACAAACAATTGTGAAATCCTTGTGTCATGGCTGACTGTGGCGATCAATTCCGGATACCTTAAAGTTTTGGATCGTTGCAAGGAAGTGCTTGGCAAGGTCGGCAGGATGAAATATTTGAAGCCCCTTTATACAGCGCTGGCCTCGCGCTCCGAGACCAGGGATCTCGCACGCGAGTTGTTCAGCAAAAACCGGGCAGGCTATCATCCCATTGCACAGCAGGTTGTTGAAAATCTTTTAAGGAAATATCAAGCTTGAATAGAGCTGCCCTGATGCCCTTATAGAACCATGCCTGTTTTTATATTGGACCGGAATGTATCGCCTTCCGATGTTCAGATGATTTTCTGAATAGATTGAAACTCCAGTCGTGCTTGAAGATCCAGAAAAGAGCCAAGCCGCCAACGAGCCCCACAAGGGTTGTGCCCGCCAGCATCGTCATGAAAAAGTCCGTTCCCTGTTGCCAGAGGGATTTCAGCGAAGTAAGTTCGGGAAGAGTGCCGGGCTCCAGTTCTCCGAACAGGAACAGTCGCCCTATGAAATAGCATGATGTGTACAGGGGGATGGTAGTCAGAGGGTTGCTGACCGCAGTCATCGCTGCAGCAATTACGCGGTTTCCTCGCAAAAGGCTGCTGAATGCGACTGCCAGTACGATCTGCAGGCCCCAGAAGATTGAAACGCCCCAGAAGAAGCCGACAGATATACCGATTGCCACTGCCCTGCGGTCAGAACGCCTATGGAACGCCTGATTGATCATCTGTCTGAGTTTTGTAAACTGCATGGTTTACTCCATCGGCGGCCAGTTATTAGGCACAGCGAAAGGCGGACGACAGCATGTCGATCACTTTTTGTTCTTTGGATGACACCTTATTTCCAAGTTCAGTCCCCAAAATACCGCCGGACGCCCTGGCGACATCGTAAACGTGCTCCAGCAGGGTATCTTCCAGTATTTTCTTGTCCGCATCCGCGAGATCGTGGCAGATACCTTCTATATAGGTTGTCCAAGCTGAAAGCATTTTGGGATCTGGTCTATGAAGCAGCCATTGTTCGACTAGCTGATATTCAATGCTACCCTTTTCAATACCCAGAGTCGCCGAGTTGTTGAGAATCTTGGCACGCTCCTTTTCGTCCACTTTGCCATCAGCCCAGGCCACTTCAATCAAAGGCACCACAGCCAGTGCAGCGACGATATCCACCGGCAGCTGCATCTCGTAAAAGCGTTCAAGAACCTTTTGGTTCTTTATTC
>JADFZC010000727.1 GCA_015232735.1 Oligoflexales bacterium
GTCCAGCGGCATTCGAAAGATTGTTAAGAGAAAAATCACTTAAAATGAACATATTGTTGTATGGGATGAAAAAGAATCCATCTATGCTGACGGATTCTTTTATTGATTGAATATGTTTTTTTGTTAATTTCAATTCCTTCCGTATTGAAATGAAATAATCTTCATCAGGAAACAAAATAGAGTTGAAATTACTGAGTTCGCTGTGTTTGATCTCAACATTGAAAAATTCAGCAAGGTCCTTGGTGAGATTCAGGATATGGTTATCGATATCAAATGTATCTTCGGTAAAAAGATCGCTATCATCGTCGGAATTGAGTATTTCATCGGAAAAATGCATATTAGTCTGCTTCATCTCTTCCCATAGGGTATAGGATTTCCACTTGATCCATGGAGGAGTATTTAAAATGCATAGCAGGTTTTCCTTGAGATGAAGGTATTCCGTAGGTTGCGAGAGGGAATTTGGAGTACTTTGAAATGAGTACTGATCGACATTTGTGATGATTCTGAGTATTTTTGCCGTTGTTCTTTTCTTCCCAAGATTTTTGGAGAGATGGGCAATCAGATGATCGTCAGCAAGATGAAATTCCCCAATCAGACATACAATCAGACTTTCCGGATTCTTAAGATGGTTTTTTGTCAGGATTCCGGCTGCAAATAAATCGCGTTCTTCAAGACTGGATTTGACGGATTCATCTTTGTTTATGCCAATAACCGATATGCCGCTCTGATTTGCGTGGGAAAGTATCGCCTTATAGCCGTCCCATGGAAATCCCCATGTTTTGTCGTAGTTGGTTGCGTCAAGGAACTCAAGATCACTGATTTCACCTGAGGAATATTTGTCGATTATTTTTTGATCCTTTGCCTGACACATTTCCATAGCAAGGATGATATGGCGTTTCGGGTACTTGACTTGAAACGATCTCAGAAGCCTCAGGAGCCCTCTTTGAGACTGTTTCAAAGTATGAAAGTCTCCATATAAGACAAAATGGCTTCTGTTCATAGCATCGAGGAAATAATCAAGATTGACCCTGGAAAACGTTTCAGGGATCATCTCCAGATATTTTTGTGAATAGGATAAAAGGGATGGCGAATTGATGGTTGTATTCAGGTGTGCCTCTGATAAGGCTTTTTTATATAGGGAAAGCTGAAGCTGGCTCAAATCTTTAAGTCTGTCTTTTGACAAGAAGTTCTCTCCCGGATTATTTTCTCTTGGATAACAATTCGTTTCTGGATTTGTAAAATCCCCCAAGTTGTCCATCACGCCCGGGGTCTTCCCCCTCGAAGATAAAGTCGCATTTGATGCCTCCGAGTCCAGGTTTTAAAATATGCCCATCAATCAGGGCGTATCCCATTTCCAGGCATTTTTTTTCGAGTTCTGCTGTTGTATAGTCCTTTTCTATTTTCTCCCTTATTATAAGTCCTATACCGTCATTTCCAAGTATTGTTCCAATATAGACAATATTGGATGATTTGATCAGAGAACTTACCTCCTTCAGGAGATCCTCCTTTTTATATGATTCATCTCTTGCCGTTATTATTTGATTCTTTACTTTGAAGGAAATAAAATTGCCTCCGAAGAGCATTTTTTGAGCAACGTCAAGCCGCAGAAATGCACCTAACCTGTCACCTTTCTCCAAAGATCCCGATGCTTCCTTAACCCATTTTTCATAATCTTTTTCTTTAAATGTCCACTGCTGTATATGTACTCCCCCCAGATACCATTTGTCTTTTGCAGGTACTATGGGAAAGTAGATTCTTGCGAGTTCATTTTGGCTCATAAGCTGAACCCATAGGCCGATTTGCAGATGATAACCGTAGACTGAAGTGATCATAATATTTTCTTCAGGGCATTCAATATCCTGCTTGTCACCGTTAACCGTAAACAGGGAAAAAATCCTGTAAATGGAAAATTGCCACGGTTTAATATATCCATGCCTCAGGGATGCGAAAAATTTTGTCCCAAGATTTTCCGATTTGTTCCTGAGGCGAGGATGAAAAAGTTCCTCAAACTGCTTTTCATTATTTTCGTTCAGATACTTGACGAGGTTTTGCGTGAATAATGAAAGTCCGAGTTCCGTCTCCTTCAGCTTTGACAGGGTTGCTCTGTCGAGAACCTTGCAGGCGGGGGCTGGCTTTGCCTTCTTTTCAGGGAAGAGATTCTCTGTAAGTTTTTTAATGCCATCCGTATTCGTAATGTTTTGATTGACAGATTCACAAAATACGGTTTTTGCAATTGTCAGGCAAAATAGAAAAATTAAAAAATCAGTCTTGTTCAAAAGCCTTGGAGATTTTCCGCTTTTCAGGGCAGGTGCAGTTTTCACAGCTTCCTTCCTTTTCTTGTGTCAAGTCTACTAACTTCCAGTTGCCAAACTCGCTGTTTATAAACTCGATGGCATTTTCAAGATCATAGAATTCCCTGGAAAA
>JADFZC010000728.1 GCA_015232735.1 Oligoflexales bacterium
GATGAAAAACCTTTGTATTTCCCATGAAGTCATTCCTAACCTGGCTTTAGCCAGAACCAAAATAGCTGTCAGCGTTCAGCCATCAGCTTTCAGCTCATAGGTCGAAAAGCTGATCGCCGACAGCAGTTCCTTTCCGCGATAAGGATTGATTATACTGACCAAAGGCTTTCTGGGTAAATAGAAACTTGGAAAATTTTGGCTAATTTCTTAGAATTGTTTTTTGGGATAAAAGTGTCAGGAATTTTGATCTGGAAATTCACAGGTAATTCAGGGGCTCCCGGTTTGAAACAAAATCCTTGACCGTAAAGGGATGGTAATCTTGAGCGAAAGTGAATGATCTGGGATAGCAGCCTTAGATGCTACACATTGCTCAGCATGACGCAGGGAACTCCTGAAGGCAGTTTGGAGCATTCGTCTTATGAAAATTCTTTTTGTTTGTTTAGGTAATATTTGTCGATCCCCGGCCGCGGAGGCTGTTATGAATAAACTTGTCAGAGACAGAGGTTTGGAAGGAACCATTGTATGCGACTCTGCCGGTACAAGCGCTTATCATGTAGGAGAAGGCGCCGATCCGCGCATGGCAAGGGCGCTTATGGAAAGGGGATACAGGGCGGAAAGCTTGTCCCGTCCTGTTGACAGAAAGAGAGATTTTCGCGAGTTTGACTATCTTATTGCTATGGACCGGCAGAATTACAGGGATCTTAATTCACTTGCGGCGGACGAGCGGAGCCGTAAAAAAATTCACATGATCACTGATTTTGCGAGGCAGCGAAAAGAAAAAGAGGTTCCCGATCCCTACTATGGCGGCCTGGATGGCTTCAACCATGTGATTGACATTCTGGAGGATGGGTGCTCCGGACTTTTGGATCATGTAATGTCACATAATAAAGACTGATTAACAGGCCCTTAATCAACAACGCTGTTGTCGCCAAGCAATATTCTCAACTTTTTCAGGCAGAACAGCATTTCACCTTTTTCGTCGCTGCCTAGAGGGACAAGCATTTGATTGCGTTGCTTGGCTAACATTGGAATAAGATCATCCCTCATTTTGGCACCCTTCTGGGTAAGGAAAAGCAGAACGCATCTGTTGTCCTTGTCGCTGGATCTTCTCTCAACCCAGCCGTCTCTGACCATTCTGGAAATTATCCTTGAAACGTTGCCCTTATCCTTTAAAGTGTAGGCGGTCAGCTGGCTCTGGCTGATGCCGATGTCCGATTCCAGAAAAAGTAGAATCTCCCATTGTTCAGGGGATACGTTAAACTCTCCAAGGACATTTAACAATTGCCTTCGCATCAGCAACGATGCCCTGTCCAAATTAAAATACAGATCGTCATTAAGTGTTTCAGGTATCATCAGCGGCCCCTCCTTCACTGGGACTACGTAAATAACTTCAATAAGATTAAAAAAGCTCTAACCCACAGAACCAACCTCTTATTACCCACACGGACCCAAGGATTGATCCCTTATCCGGTGGATGGCGGATGCCACTTTACTATCCGGACATATCTTCAAGGCTCGGAAACCTCCTTATTGCGACCAGCAATTTTCAGCTCTTAAGGCCCATAGCCCGGATACACGTCAAGGGCATCTATCGAAATACTTTAGATTCTGGAAGTTTGCAACAGTTTTTCTTGACGTTCGCGAGAGTCCCTGGCGGCAGGGGGGCAAGCCGCGTATCCGAAAAATTGAAGCAGTCATGGGATAAGGTTGTAACATATTGAAATTTAAGCTTGGATTTAATAACAATCTACGACAAAATCATTCCGTGGGCACTTTCCGTCGCACAATGGTAAAATCCAAGTTGCAATATGCTGAAATATCAAGTTAACTCTTGGAATGAATATCTTTTTGTTGTTTGGAGATGATGACAGTGAGCTACTTAACTTGGAATGTTGATCCGGAAATTTTTCGAATAGGTTCTTTCGGCCCCCGGTATTACGGATTGCTGTTTGCTGCAGGTTTTCTCGTCGGATACCAGATAATGCAGTCGGTTTTCAGAAGAGAAAATCGAAAGGAGGAGGATCTTTCATCCCTTTTATTTCATTTGATGATCGGGACTATTGTAGGCGCGCGTCTTGGTCACTGCCTGTTTTATGAACCATCTTATTATTTAAGCAATCCCATAGAAATGCTCTATATCTGGAAGGGAGGGCTTGCCAGCCATGGTGGGACAATAGGAGTCCTTCTTTCCATATGGCTATATACAAATAATCACAAGGATCAATCCCTGTTATGGCTTACCTCAAGATTGACTGTGCCTTGCGCTTTTGCATCATTTTGCATCAGACTGGGTAATTTTTTCAATTCGGAGATAATAGGCAAACCATCAAATCTCCCATGGGCAATCGTGTTTCAAAGGGTTGATAATATACCAAGGCATCCGGCAATGCTGTACGAGGCGTTGCTTTATCTTCTGGTATTTGC
>JADFZC010000729.1 GCA_015232735.1 Oligoflexales bacterium
CGCAGGAATCCCACACTATAACCGCGTTAGCGGTTTAGTGGAGGGAGGATGTCAAAAGAAACACTCACAGTAGAAGATTCAGCCATTTTCGTGGTTTTGCTCCATCAGCCTTGCTTACGAGCCCCTTTGCCTCCATTGTCTCCACGATACGCGCCGCGCGGTTATAGCCGATTTTGAGCTGTCTCTGCAGAAAAGAGGCACTTATCATACCCTGTTTCTGTGCAATGAGCAGTGCATCATCCCATTTTGGATCCTCTTCGGCCGGAACGGAAAACGGGAGCGAGCCTTCATCGCCGTTGTCTTTTCCCTTCATGTTTTCCTCAATCCAGGAAATGGCCGAATCATCGTACTCCGGTTCGAACCTGTTTTTAAGCTGTTCCACCATTTCGAGTACTTCGCGGTCTTCGAGGAATGCCCCCTGGATTCTTTCAAGACGCGGGCTCCCCGGTCTCAGATAAAGCATGTCGCCCTTCCCAAGCAGTTTTTCCGGACCCATGCTGTCGAGGATTGTACGGCTGTCGGCCCTGGAGAACACCTTGAATGCGATGCGGCATGGCAGGTTTGCCTTTATTACTCCCGTTATGACATCGACCGATGGCCTCTGGGTGGCCAGGACAAGATGTATGCCGCATGCCCTGGCCTTTTGTGCAAGCCTCTGTATGGATGACTCGACGTCCTTAGGCGCTGTCAGCATGAGATCGGCCATTTCGTCTATCACAACTATGATGTAAGGCAATTTTGTTATTTCAGAGGTCCCGGCCCTGTCGATGAATCTGTTTTTTTCCTGATCGGAGGATGAATGCCAGAACTGATTGAATCCTGTTATGTGCCGCACCTTTGCAATTTCCATAAGCCTGTACCTTCTGTCCATCTCTTCCGTGGCCCATTTCAGCGCCGCCGAGGCCCTTTGGGGTTCAGTGATTACAGGCATGAGAAGGTGCGGTATCCCTTCGTAGATTTTGAGTTCCAGGACTTTGGGGTCGACAAGTATCATCTTCACATCCCTTGGCGAGGACTTCAGGATGATGCTGCACAGCAGGGAATTGATTGCGACGGATTTTCCCGATCCCGTTTGTCCGGCCATAAGAAGATGCGGCATCGCCGAAAGGTCAGCGCAGTAAGCCTCCCCTTTCAGCGTCTTTCCCATCGCAAATGTAAGCGGTGAAGTTGACTCGATGAAGGGCCTGCTTTGCACGATATCTCCGAAATAAACCATATCTCTTTTTATGTTCGGGATTTGAACGCCAACCACCCTCTTTCCGCTGACAGGATACATGAATATTGAATCAACCTTGAGGGCAAGCGCGATGTCATCTATGAGCGAAGTCATTTTTGACAGTTTGGTTCCGGCCGTATGCTCGAATTCAAATACTGTTACAACCGGCCCCGGCTCTATTCCGACGACTTCCCCCTTTATTGAAAAATCGGAAAATGCCTTTGTCAGATTTTTTGCGGTTTCCTCGTATTCTTTTTTCTTCTGTTCGCCTATTTTTCCGGTATGGGGATTTGTTTTGAATATCTGGGATGGGGGCGGCTCATAACATGTGTTTTTTTTTTCCATCCTGATCTCTTCAATCCGTGGTTCTTCCATGGGTGAAATGTCGATGGGAATTTGCGGTGAGGTCTGGACCATCGGAGAAACAAAGGGCAGCTCGGGGGATGGCTCATCCTGCCCTTCCCTGGATTTTTCAGTGTCATCGCTCCTGATTTTGCTGTTTCTTCTGATAACAAAAATTCCGGAAAACGGGTTTTTTATTTTGGATAGAAGTCTTCCCAGCGCTTTTATAGTATAAGCTATGAATCCTGTCTGGGATATGAGAATCATGGAATATATGACCGCCGTCACAAGGGCTATCCTATATCCTATCCTGCCAAGCTGAGTTGTCATGTTTTTGAAAATCTCCCTGCCCAGCGCGCCGGCGCTTGGATAGGCGATGTCTTTTAACAGGACATAGGGATAGAATTCGCTTACAACACAGAGTATCGTCAGAAGAATCAATATGAAGCCCAGAATCCTCCCTGATCCAAACGGTTTTTCCCTGTCAAGTATGAGCATAAGGGACATGAACATTAAAGGTATCGGGATGAGGCAGGCGACATATCCCATATGAAAAATAAAAAAGCCTGATATGGTGGCGCCAGCCTTTCCACAAAGGTTTGTGACCTCCTGCGGCGGAAAGCTTTTTGAGTAAGGAGAAGGGTCAAGAGGGGAAAAGCTGTACATGGATACAAGGAAAAAAGCCGCAAGTCCCCAAATCAGAACAAAAAGAGCCTCTCTTTGAAATGCCTTTCCCAGGGACAGGGGTCTGAATCCAAGGATTCCAATTATTACCCGATGGAAGAGAGAAACTTTTTTTTCGCTTTGCATGTGATGTCTCCAATCAGACTTGCGCTTTCTTATTGGATTATAACATGTCAGGCAA
>JADFZC010000730.1 GCA_015232735.1 Oligoflexales bacterium
TTCCTTCCCACGGATGAAATCCTCAATTTCGCCTGTCTCAAGCGCCGGCTGATACCTGACTCTGATCTTCCATTCCCTGCTCGATATTTTGTTCAAATCCGGAATCAGGCTGTCCAAAACCTGAGGATCAAGGCAATACTTGTAGGAGTGCCAGCTGGGAATGCTGTTTTCATCGAGCTTTAAAAGCCAGTCAAAATGCTCCCTGAAATAAAGATCCATCTTTTCAGAAGTCTCCTGGGGAAGGTACCAGGGGAAGCAAAAATATACGGTATTTACTCCCTTTTCCTCAAAAAACTCAAGAAAGTCGTACAGCTTTCCCGACATCGCCTTGCTGATGACGCAATTTACCGAAATCTCCCCCTTGAATATTCCCTTTTTCTTGAGGTCCAGTATCAGGTCAATGTTTTCGATGACTTTTTTAAAGGTTCCCTTTCCCCTTATCGCATCGTTCTCAGCCTCAAAGCCATCGAGGCTGGTAAGGATTGCCAGGGAAGATGAAATTTTCAAAATGGAATCTATTTTTTTATCGATAAGAACCCCGTTTGTGCAAAGGATTGACCATCTGGGATCCTGTTCCAAAAGGAGCGAAAGTTCATCCCACCATTTATAGCAGAGAGGCTCACCTCCCCACAGGTAAAGGTTTGATTTGACACTTGCAGTCTGATCGAATATTTTTTTTACAATTTCAATATCGATATCTTCGCATTGGGATTTTCTGTCCATGTTATGAAAGAAACCCTCTTCGTTCCACTGAAAACAGTGCGCGCACCTCAAATTGCATTTATTGGTAAGCTGTATACCGACCTCTTCGGGAATTTTGCAGGCATATGCCGTATCCTCGCACCTTCTGGCACTTGTTACGGACATGTTCCTTATTGTTCTTTTAAGCCTGTTGAAGGTATCCCTGTCGAATTTCACTTTTGTCTTTGGCTGCATAATCTATCCTACAATATCCTGTTTGTCGATGTTTTGAACTTTGAGAACATTTTCCAGATAATGGATATAATCTTCATGCCTGCCCCTTGCGTCAAGCAGGTTGACGTGAAGTTGCCGCAATAAACCAAAATCAAAACCGCTTCTCTCCCAGTCATCAAAACTTACCGCAAATCCCAACCCGATCCAAAGTTCAGCATTCTTTTTTTCATGTTCCCCAAACGGCTCAAGCATTACTATGGGAGTCGCCGAAGAAAGAGAATCGATCAACGTCGAGCCGCCAGGCTTGCTGATTACAGCTTTTACAGCGCGCGTAATATCGAAAAGGTCGGGGTATTCATCCTTGCTCTCAAAAACAGGTTTGCTTCCAGGGATAATCCGGGCGAAAGGGGGATATACATGCTGGTTATTTTCATTTTTCAACCATGGATGCCAATCAGGATCAACCATGAAATATCTGTCGTTTCCCGGATTAGATGGAACCTCCCTGACGTCGTATGCAATAATGTCGAGATTAATTCCATGCTCCCTCAGTATGGGTATTTTACCCTGGTATGTGCCCATACCCCAGCCGCCCCCATGAATAAGGAACCTGTTCTCTCTTCTGTCATATGGAAGAGGCGCCTTTCCGGTTACCCTCAGCTCTCTCACAATCCTCTTTTCATCATGACTGAAAAGCCACACATTATTTGCTTCATCACGGTTTTTGAGAGCCTTTTTCCATGAAGGCGAAAAATCGCTGTCAATGTGAAGGCACTCAACGAAAATACCGATATCGGGGAACATCTCCCTGAATATTTCGATTATGGACATCCAAAAGCCGGATACGACAATAAAATAAGATATCCTCTCTTTTATCCATATCTCAAAAATTTCCAGAATCCTCTCCCTGTCGAGGCTTGGAACTATGTCCCTTGCAAGCTTTTGGCCTGCCAGGGCAAGAGCGAAGTTTTTATGAAAGGCTTCCTTATTTTCCGGCAATTTGTTTTTCTTCTCTTCCAAAAGCAGATTCTCAAGCACAAAAACCTCGGATTCCCAGTTCCTGTTTCTAAGCTGCCTGTGTATGGATATCCCGGGTATGTACACCCCTAGTGCCACGCCTGAACACAGTATTCCTACTTTCATGTCTAAATGCCCTCTTTTGTGCTGATGGGTCTAAAATCATCTCTGAATGACAATATCTATGGAAATGCAATAATCAGACCAGCTGACTGCAAGATTATAAAAGCAAAAAAACATTATTCCATAAATGAAATTACATCTTTTTTCAGCTTGGCCGCCTGATTGGCTGCCAAAAGACCCTGTGGAACAGTGGCAGTAAAAATACAAAAAAGTCAGCGTGTTGCGAAGATGTTTAACCCGGAGTCATGGCGGTCAGCGGCACATTGGGTTAAAGCCGGCTGATATTTTTGATAAATTGTCGATTTCTTGAATGTGTGGTGTGGAAAAGCCTTTTACACCCGGCCATCCGGCAAGCCGCAAGGACCGAA
>JADFZC010000731.1 GCA_015232735.1 Oligoflexales bacterium
CTTGGACATTTCATTTTTTGAAAAGGCATTCGAGCATACAAGGAAATTTATTCTGAACAATTTTAAAATTATCAGGATGGAAATCGGCCACAAGGCATTTGATGCCGCAAGCGGACAAATAATCCTGAAGCTAAAAAAAAATTCATGCACTCCCGAAAGCAGAACTGAGGTAATCGATATAACTAAAAACCGGTCAGTTCTTATTAATCAAGATGAATGGGACAATGCAGACAACGAATACAAATATAAATTTCACTTTGACGAGGATCTGCCGCGAATTCTGTCTGTTATAAAAAAAGCCGGATTTTCAAAATTGAGCGAGCTTTATCCACACAAAAACCTGAGAACCTGCTGCATGCTTCTTGATATGGAAGACCGTTTCACTTCAGACAGGGACCATTGTAATTTCAATGGAAATGTAAGGGCTTTCAAGTATTACGAAGGAGCTAAAAGCCTGAAATACAAATATTCCCCTCTGAGTTCTGCCAAATATTTTTACTATGACAAGAACCTGCAAGACAGTATTAACGATGAGTTAAAAATTATCCTGGCAAAAAAAGGCATAAAAAATAAAAAAAGGATAGGTCTAGGAGATATGCAAATATATCTGAGCCCGAAAGTATACATCAGGCAGTCAGCAAAGGAAATAATCGCCTCTTATGACCAAGGCAAATCCAGCGCCAACAACAGTCTTTATGTCTTTTCTCTAAGAAATTCCTCCCCTGAATCAATCCGGTTTTTAAAATTTCTTGTTGGATATCTGAATTCCACAGTGGCCTCATTTTATGCCCAGTCAGAAGGAATAATAAGATATCTTTCAGGTAAACAGCCGCAAATAAAATTGTCTGATCTATATGATATAATAATACCTGGCGATATTGATCTGCAAAAAGAAATTTGGTTGATTTCAAGCCAGATCATTGAAGGATCCATCGAAAAAAATTTTGGCATACTCAAAATTGACCATCTCTTGTACGAATACATAGGCATAAATAATTTCGACAGGAACTATATCATCTCTTTTTACAGGCAATTCATAAAATCCTGAATCGGCTTTGGCGTCAAAACCAAAATTCATCAAGATCCTGTCTGTTCCACAACGTGATTTATTTTGACGATTTTGCATCCGATATGGCCCGCTGCATCGAATTGACAAATGAACTTACAACAGCAGAGACTCTCTCGTCTGGAAAAGTCACACCAAAAAAGGTGACCGTAACTTCGTCGGAACTTTCCGAACTGAATCCTGCCTTATTCCAAATGGGATCCTTTTTCTCCTTGTTGTAAATCTTAAAAGAGGTGCTGCATTTAAATTTGACGACATCCATCGCCCCCTTTATGATCTTGGGCATGAAACCGGCTGTTTGAGACACCGGGTTAACCTCGAAGGATATCTCCATCAGTGCATCGACTCCAAGTTCTTTCATAAGTTGTGCCTTTTTCTCTTCGTCTGAGGCAAGTCCAACCGCTTCTGAACTGCTTGGAAGACCGGGTATACGTATTTTAAGGTCCTTGCGGTCAATCAGATAAATTACCTGAGAAAGCGCCTTTTCTGAAGCGCTTTTGACCCCCGGCGAGTTTTTCACTTTGTCAAGTGATACAAACTGCCAGGAGAAACCTTTACCCAACTCTGCGGCAGCCACTTGGTAAAGCTTCGGTCCGAACTCCTGGTCACCAAGATTTGAAACCAGATTGTTGTTGAGACTTTCACTCTCATTGACTTTGCCATTTAAACCGATGATGGCAACCTTCTTCGTTTTCTTAAGAGCCTCCAGATCAACTGTGGTGCAGCCAAAAACGAATATATATTGAATAAAAGTCAAATAAAGAAGTTTCATCTCAGGAATCTCCATTTTTCCTAATTGGATGTTATTAAAAGGCATTCGCTTTAAATCGTAACATAAGGCACTTCTAATCTCCATAGCTTTCCAGGAAAAATAAGTATCCCCCTCAGTGAATCAATTTGATACCTATCTTCCTGCTTTTATGGACAAGCTGGTGAGCCATCACATTTATATTGTTCAGTCAGCACATCGCTCCAATTTCCGGAACCGTATATGAAATCTATCGCTGCCCTGTCGTAATTGGAACTACTTCGGTTACTAAGAATCGTTTTGCCGATTGCGATCCGTTCTTGAGCAGAAAAATACCCCATCACGGTCTGAAAGGAAGTTCCCAGGCTGTCTATGAAATTATGCTGGAGACCAAGAAGATGTCCCAGCTCATGGGCACTGACGTAAGCAAGCACGGCTGTGCGGTTTTCCTCGGATTCATTGCCAGCAAAGTCACTTGGAATCTCCACCGCAATACCCTCCAGAATCTCGCCGCTGTCATGATCCGTAAGGCTGTTGGAAGTGGCACCAAAAAGAGGCGTTGTCACCCACTCAAAAACATTTTGCATTAAATATTCCGGACCGCCGACA
>JADFZC010000732.1 GCA_015232735.1 Oligoflexales bacterium
CCCCCCAATGAATTGAGGGGGATTATCCCCCCTCCAAACCACCCTTATTCTAAAAGTCAGGCATATGGTCAAAGTCTGTTTTGGCTTTATTCACACCCGGTCCTTCAGGGCCGGGTTTACTTCGTTTTTGGATTTTAGCTTTTCGCTTGGATTTAAAAATCCAGAAGTCAAGGGAATTAAGATTTGTTAGCCCTGCCAACCCCTATGCCGCTTCTTCTTTATCATTATCGGATGTGGTATGTTCCGGCTGGCCCTTGTCCACCTTGAAAAGCATGATGTCGCCTATTCCGGGCAGGTTGAACACCCCCGCCTTGCTCCACTGGACATTCAGAACGACATCTCTAATGGACGGAGAGAACCATATCTCAGAAGGGGATACAACCTTTGTTATTTCCAATGCAAGATTGACGACCGGGCCCATCACAGTATATTCCGAGCGCAGGCTGCTGCCGAAAGATCCGACTATTCCGGCTCCCATGTGAATACCGAGTCGGACGGAAAATTCAGATCGTCCGGCTTTTTTCCATTCAGCATTCAATTCCTCAAGGGAGTCAAGTATTTTTAGCGCGCAGGAAATTGCGTTTTTAGCCTGAAGCTCTTTTTGCGTATTTTCCGGGGCGCCGAAAATTATCATGATTCCGCCTCCGATGAATTTGTCTATCGTACCTCCAAACTCAAAAATAACCCGTGTCATCCTGTCAAAATATTCGTTTAACATCAATGAAATGACATGAGGTCCAAGTTCCTCGGCCTTTTTTGTGAAATTGACAAGTTCGGCATGGAGAATCGTTACTTCCATAAGTCTGGGCTTGTCATCAAGTATTTTTTCTCCCTGGACGATTTCATTCACAAGCTTGTGAGGTAAAAACCTCTTCAGGACATTTTCTGTCAGGTTCCTGTTCAGTTCTCTGATTTTTTCCTCACCAGCCTTAAGAAGGAACAGGTTTTCCATGGCGCTGAATAATTCAAGTTCATCGAACGGTTTTCCAAGAAATACATGGGCTCCTTTTTGCAGTCCAATGGATCGGCTTTCCTCATCGTTTTTGGCAGTCAGAAGTATTGTCGGTGTATGTTTGAAGGTTTGGTCGCTGGCAAGTTTCACGATCATTTCCGGTCCTGAAAGATTGGGCATCATCCAGTCTGTGATGATAAGGTCGGGCTTATAAATATGCGCTTTTTCAATCCCTTCCAGGCCGTCTTTTGCGGTTACAAACCTGTATGATTTTTTCTTCAGCATTTTTGTCAAAAGATTGCGCATATCCCTTGTATCGTCCACTACAAGAATCATCTTGCCGTCTCCGGAAATGTTTTCTTCATCTTCCATCAAAGGGGATTCGGCATCCTGCTCGTTAATATGCCAGTGCTTCAGTTCATAATTTTTCCACTCGCTTGCATTTTTTATTGAAGGCTGATTTTTTGCTGAAGGAAATGGGCGACTTGACTGTTCCATATAATATCTTGGGAATTGTATGCCGAATATGCTCCCCTTGCCCGTAGCACTTCTCACGAAAACCTTTCCATTCAGGGCTTCTGAAAATTCCTTGACAAGCGCCAATCCCAAACCTGACCCGTCATATTTTCTTGACGAGGGTTCATCAGCCTGTGAAAATATCTTGAACAGTTTTTCAAGGTTTTCTTCAGATATGCCCGGTCCCTCGTCTTGAACAGTCACGATAACGCTTGTATCGTCCAGTTCCATAGCAAGTTCGATGATTCCGTTTTGTGGAGAATATTTAAGCGCGTTTGACAAATAGTTGAATATGATTTTTTCGAGGGCATCGATTTGTCCCAGAATGTAGGCATCCTTTTTTTCGATGTTGTGGACGAAAAGACGTAAATTCTTATTAAGACAGGAAGGAAGGAAATATTCGCTGCAGGCCCTTAAAAATGGACTCATGTTGATCGGATGGAGCCTGATATCTTTTTTTCCTGAGCTTAGTTTTTGAAAATCAAGAAGCTGATTTACGAGTCTTAAAAGACGCTTGACGTTTCTCTGAGCCATCCGCACATCCTCGTTGCCAGGAAGGATTTCCTCTATACTGTCAAGCGGTGTCATGATAAGGTTTAGCGGCGTTCTGAGCTCATGGGATATGCTTCTGAAAAAATGTGTTCTCTGTTTTTCCAGCGCTTCGGTCTTTTCGAGTTTTAGAAGCTCCTCTTTTTGTTTTTCAATATCGATGGTTTTCTGCTTTATTTTCTCTTCAAGCCCTGCATTGAGATCTGCGATCTCTTTAACCTTCAGCACCAGGGATTTTGCCTGCGCGGAAGTTTCCTTTCTAAGCTGGTTGATAACATCTGCAAGGGCAAGCGACATTAATATGCCCTCGCACCATGATCCGATCTGCTGAGCATAAAGCGTGACGAAGTTTATCGGCAAAACGCCGACAGTCCTCAGCATGACAATTCCGCTTCCGATAAACAGC
>JADFZC010000733.1 GCA_015232735.1 Oligoflexales bacterium
TTTCATCACCAAGCAGCTTGCAGCGAAAAAAAGCGATTGCGGTACTTCCACCCAGAGCGTACGAATTCATATGACCAATGCCGATCGCCTTATACCAGCAGGTTTCAGTTTCCAACGCATCATAACCCTGCCTTATCCAATCTTCCGGGACAATCCAATCTTCTGATCCCGACATAATAAATACGGGTGATTTGACCAACGGATACTCCTTTGCATAATCTGGGCGGTTCATGCCATGTGCCGGTGGATTTGAGTTGGTTGACGAATACTCTGCAATATACATACCAGGTCTGTCAGACAATACAATAGTATCAGACATAACGTGAACAAAGAGTCTTGGGTATAGGGTTTGGGCGACAGGAAGGGGAACGTGAGGCTGGACCCATAAATGTACCCCTGAAAAATTATGTTTTATGGATTTCCAAAAAAATTAGATGATTAGACATCTCACATCAATTTTTTGTTCCAATAACATCATTGGAACATTTGTTTACACAGACTAAAACGACCTGGCATTGTCGATATCTGAAGCATTGTCTGGCATAAAACAGTTTTTTCATCTGTCTTCCGACCATTCGGGAGAATCTTTGATTTTATAAGGATATACTCATAACGGTGACATCACCAGCACTCCTGTTGCTGAAAACATCCAATAATCAGCGGTTGCAATGCCGCATATTGAAAACGATGTATCCATCTGTTCTTTTTGGCAATAATATTTTGCGCTGCTATTAGAATTTATCAATAGAAACTTCCTGGGTCCATAAGCGTTCCCCTTTCAGATACTTCGAAAGATGGAGATCATTTCATCAAACTGACAATGCTCCAGTCATTTTCTGACAGCCCCCAAATGCATGACAGCCTCAAGAACACCTCCCCCAATCGATCTGGCCTTGTCTGAAATTGTGTAACAGTGCTGGGGATTGCACCTTGGATCCACATCGCCCACCTTTTCATTCTTCTCCACTTTGATTCCCTTTTCCATCAACCCCCTGAGGACCCCGTCGATCTGTGCACATACAGGAGTATCCCCTACGTAAGCAACAGGATCGCCCTTCTTTATTATGTCGCCTATTTTTGCCGCATGCCTTATTATGCCGGCCGAAGGCGATCTGATCAGGCGTTCCATCGCATATCCATGTATCTCGCCTGGAACAGCCGTATTCGGTTCAGCCCTTCCTTCGTAGATAACCCTGCCGAGGTTATGGCCTCTGTTTGTTTCTATTACTGCATGCACATCAACCCCTGCACAAAATCCCGGACCTACTCCTATTACAATATTTGCCATTTTGATATGCGTTCCGATATTCTGCTTGGCCAATATCGCATCAACTAGTACATCCGGTTTCAGCTTATCGATGGAAAAAGCTCTCTCATCAATCAATACTGGTATTTTCCCGGTGTCAATTGTCCCAAGAATATCACCCGCACTCTCAATTTTTATGGAAGCCACCCCTTCTACAACCATATGACCGTCAAAAACAGCCTGGGCAAATGATACGGTTCTTCTCACTACGGTTGGCTGTTCTATTTCAAGGACAGCAATTCTGAAGCCGCTATTCCAAAGTCTGTGTATAATGCCGGAGGCTATATCTCCTCCGCCTCTTACCATTACAAGATCTCTCAGCATATGCCCCATCCTGTCCGCGTTGCGGCAAAAAGAAATCTATATCCCATCATCCTGCACTATGCAACATCCTTTGAAGTATCCAGAGACTCGATCTCATCCGGAATTTTTCTACCCCGTTTGATGACCAGAAAACAAATATCATCTGATGGCTTTTGCTTTTTGAGGGTCCTATTCAGATCAGAAAGCAGGTTGTTCTTTATTTCGGAAACATCCAGCCCTTCTTTCAGCAGGCAGGCTATCTTCTTCAGGCTCATGGATTTTGGCCCCCTGGGTTCCCTGTCCAGCAAACCGTCGGTGTAAAGAAAAATCCCCGAACCGTTTTCAATCTTGAATTTTTCCGTCAAAAAGGTCAACTCCTCCCTGATGCCCAGCATGCTTCCATTGGAAAGCCCGTATCTGACGCCCTTATTCGAAAAGAACAAAGGTTTGGTATGGCCTGCGTTAAGATAGGTGCCCTCCCCGCTTTCCAGGTTGAGATAGATCAAAAGCATGGTCGCGCCCATCATGAATTCGCGTGAACTTCTGAGCAAAAGATAATTCAAATCCCTGGTAAGAAGCTTCAATCCTTCATCTATTCTTGAATTATCCAACTCATTGGTATCGCAGAATTCCATGATTTTTGAAGAGATCATCGTGCAGAGCATAGCGGTCTTGAGGCCGTGGCCGGTTATGTCGCAAATGTAAAGAATCATTCCGTTAAGCGATTTATCCATGGTGAAACCGAAAAGGTCGCCTCCGACATACTCGCATGCCTGATAATGGGATTCCACGTCCAGAACACTCGCCCCGTC
>JADFZC010000734.1 GCA_015232735.1 Oligoflexales bacterium
GCATGGGATTACCAGGTTGGAGCTGGAAGATTCTACATGCACATCATTCCCGCGATTTACTTCGTTTTCGCTTTTGGAATCGATCTGATTAACCGGATCATTCGACTGATCCCGCTGGGCAGCACCAAAGGAAATCTGGCCGGCAAAGCAAAGCTCATCATCAGGGACAACTTCATATACCTTGCCGCAATTGCCTTCCTGTATGTTCCGTATGACATGTTTTATAAGGGGCAGAATTTCTACGCGGCACACAAAACAGTGGCCGATACGATAAACAGGGTTCACAGAAATATCGCGGAATACCTGATACGGAACGCAGCCAGCATGGATGTGGTAATCACACAGGACATGGGATTCATACCATACTTCGCAAAAAACCTCATATTCATAGATACCATAGGGATTTGCGACAGAAATGTGGCAAAGGAACTCTTCGATACGGGATATAATTACTACATACGCCACCTTATGTACAGGGACCCTGCACTTGTAAAAAAGATCGATGACATGGACGGAAGGATAAGAAACTATCTGAAGTCATACAACGCAAAGTGGATCATATATTTTGCATACCTCCCGGGCAACAAGGGAAAAGAGGCAGAAGCCAGCGCCGCATCCATAGCACTTGGTAATTATGACAAATTCTTTGATCCATATCTTGGCGACAACAATTACTTCCACGGTCTTTTCAAAGATCCTGAGGTCATGTCGCAGTATGAGCCTGTAAAGGCCTGGATGTGGAATTATCAGGCATACTACGTCCTTTTCAAAAGAAAAACCTGAACAGAAAATCTTGCCTGACTGATCAATAAATATGCAATCATTCCAGCCAGCCTTCCATCCCTTTAAAAATATTGTTGTTATTATTAATGATTAAATATTAATCAGCCGAGGACTCCCCTTCCCCTTAAATACCAAAGGAAAAATCATTAACATTTTTTCACCCTGCAATCTGCTTTTATGCTTTCCCGTGCGCCAAATGTACGCTAAATTCCAGCTGCTGAGTTTTGACCTTTAATTCCAGGAAAAGGCCGCAGGGAGGATCTTCCGTTGAGGTTTGATATCTATCATTTCGCTGTAACGGCACTTATCTTTGCAGTTTCCTGCGGCGAGCAGAGGCAAAAAGAAAATCCAAAAAAAACAGAACGAAATATCACAACAAAAATGATAATGGTCAAACCCAGCGACGACTATTTTGTTTCCGATCCCGACTGTCAGGAAGGCAGAAAGCCAGCGGCAAACAGAATAGACGGGGGCAGAATTTATCTTTTCTATCAGGAAAACAGCAACAACTACCTGACAAAGCAATCGGTCTCCTTTTCAGGCTTTTCCCTTGAATCATCGCCTGCGCTTCATGCCAGCCACATTTCCAGTATTTTGACCGGTTCCGAATATGTTCGTTACTGCACGGGCACCTACGCGGCCGGAGAATGCCTCGACGGCAACAGATACGTCGACTGGAACATGAGCAAAGGCGGAGCTCAACTCAGATTTTGCGACTCTTTCTCCGATTATGACCGCAACAGTTACGAGGGCATTGCCGTCACAAGCGTTTATTATATCGAAAATGCCCTATCAAAATATGAGAAGGCCCTGGGCAGAAGGATTGCTGGACTTGAACTTGAGGTTCTTCCTTTATACCAGTCTGTTTATGTGAACGAGGAAGATGAAAATGGAGAGAAGGTGGCGAAAGTCTACAGTCTCGTCCGAAATCTTGCCTATTTTCCAGGAAGGAACAAAATTGCCGTCTTTCCCGAAAGCGAAAGGCAGCAGAAATTTTTTTCAAAAAACGGACACCTCTGGGAGAATTCCTTCTCTATGGCGCACGAGGCGGCACATCATATAGAAACCATCATCGCTCCCCCGGGCGGATTCAAAAACAGAAATACCCTGATTTGGAACCCTCTGGTACATGAATATTACGCCTTTCCCGGTTCAAATGCCGATGAATACAGCGTGAGGTTTTACAGCGCCGTATCAGAGGCATTTGCCGACATCATGGGTTTCTACGCTGTGTCTGAAAATGAAGGAATGGTTACCAGCCTCTTTGATTTCGGTTATGACAGAAATCCCAAAAATCCATACATGCGGCCGAATTACGAAGCGAAAAAAGAAAAAAGGCTTGATGAAAGGCTGTACCATAACTTTTTTTCACCCGCGCGCGAAATTCCAGCACTGAACAAAGTATCCCCTCACGGCATGGGAGCTGTCATCGCACATGGGATGTATGAAATATTCAGCCAGATGATACCTGCAGAGTCACCATCACCCGAAGCAATGAATGAAAGGGAGAAAGCACTTATAAATTTAACGGCGATCTGGATAGAAAAGCTTCATTATGCAGCCAGTGAACTTCAAAATGCCAAAGCGGACAGAAGCTCCTATCTCGTTATTCTCGCAAAGGCGATTGCCTACAGCCTT
>JADFZC010000735.1 GCA_015232735.1 Oligoflexales bacterium
GCCTTTCAAATCTTGACGCCGGACCATTCTTTGACGAACTGAAATTCAGTATAGATGAACAGCTGAATGAGTGGGATGTAAACGTTGGCATTGAAAAAATTGAAAACGAAAGCCTCCTTTCCCTTTTTCAAAGGACAAGCCAGGCACTTCCTCTGGCTGTAAGAGATATCAACAACAAAATCCAGTCCTCATTAAAAAAATATCAAAGCGATATTCAGAAGGCTTATTCAGCCAGGCTGGGATTGTATACAATTGAACTGGAAGCCGACGATATCGCGACAGAAATAATAAACCGTATGGGATTTGACCCGATGCTGCTTGTCAAAACCGTCATCGCTCTCGACAAGGCTGGAGGTCCGGACAGTTCCGCTTTTTGCCTCCGGGAATTTGAAAAGGGGTTTCCAGATTTCATACCGCCTGGGAATTTCAAGGAAATTCACCTGAATAATTGCTTCAGGGCTTACAACAGCTACAGGGAAATCCAGGCACATAGAGACTATTTCAATGCATTTAAAAATGCTGAACAGCCTGTATCCATTCTGTAAACCCGGCCCTGAAGGACCGGGTGTCGAATCAGGAGAGGCTTTAAACCTCTCCTGATTTTGGTTAGCTTGAAGGGCCTCGCCCTGAAGGACGAGGTTTCCTTAAACTTGATGACAGCAAACAGGCAACCGTCCGTGGAAAAGGAAATATATTTTTTATTCCTGCAATTTTTGTCCTCACAGAAGATCTATATTGGTAGAGACACCCAGCCCATCAAACAAATGCACCATATCCGGATGGCATTTTGAATCTGAAAATCCTGATCCGGATATTTTTTGATAAGACATCTTTCCTGAAATTTTTGAAGCGCAGCCGGTTGTTGAATAGATTGAAAAGCGCGCAAAACAAAATGAACGCGCTCAAACCGAAACAAGGCATAAGGCGAGCCTGTGAAGATCAGGTCTCAAAACCATCAATAGAGGAGGATATCAATTATGAGACAAGCACTATTATTAACACTGCTGGGGCCAACGATAATGGCCACAACCATTTATGCCGGTGGATTCAATTCGAATGGCGCATATATTGAAGGCGTCGCTTTTGGAGGCAACGGCTGCCCCCAGGGAACCGTAAATGCAATCATGAACGAAGACGGTTCCGCCATAAGCGTTTTTTTCGACGAATACATGGCTGATTCAAGCACCAATCGCTATGGAATGGACAGAAAAAGCTGTAACGTGGGTGTCACCGTCCATGTACCTCAAGGCTTTTCGGTTGCACTTCTTGAGCTTGACTACAGGGGCTATGTATCAGTTCCGTACGGAGGCCGGGCGGAACTCACCGCGGAATATTTCTATGCGGGACAGCCTGTCGGGACAAAGGTTAAAGAGATCTGGGGAACAAGATACAAGCCTGCTCCGATAGATACTGACTTCAGCTTCAGGGATACATTTGTAGGTTCGACCATGACATGGTCACCTTGCGGCCAGTCGGTAATACTGAGGGCAAACACTTCAATAAAAGCGAATGCGGGATATGAAAAAGCCAGGACCTACATCCAGGTTGACACCGTGGATACCCATGCAGAGCTTATTTACCTTCTGCAGTGGAGATCATGCAGGTAAAAAAAAGTCGCTGGTGCATTCTGCACCGGCCGACGCCCACGGAGCATCAGCAAAGAATCCCTTGAACTTCCTCGAAAAAAATAACCCTTGCATTTTCTGCAATATTTTGCGTTATTTATTTTCAATATGTTATGCAGCTTCTTTGTCGAAGTAACTCAATCTTTTGTAATAAGGAGAAAAATCATGAAAAAATGTTTGGTTTCCGTGTTATTGCAGATGGCATTATTGGTGTATGGATCTTTGGCTTTTGCAGATCCCATCCCGGACGGAGCTTTCGCCGCAAAGAGCTCAGGGTGGTTTGCTTCCGCAGGGAAGGCCTGCAAATTGCTTTGTTCTGAAAAGGGCGCCTCCCCTGAATATGAATCCTATAAAAATTCGGGCATAGACGACAGGCTTTCCTGGCTCAGTGTCTGTAAAGTTTATCTAAAGGAATCCACGGGCGCGAAGGAATCAGGCTGGCTCTACGGCAATAACCTGAATGCTCCAAAGTATTCAGGGCTCTGCGCATATCCTGATCCCGATGGCGGTGCTACCAGATACTCCCAGTATTTCTGGTGCCTGTGCGTGAAAAATTGATTTTTAGTCCCTTTGCCGTCAAATTCTGTGTTTTTTGCCTATGGCTTTCCAGAAAAATAATCAGGGGTAAAAAGCCGCTGTTATCGGTGATGATGGCGTCTAAAGTCCGAAAAACGCTGGGTACTCTCCAGTAATATAGTATATGTAATCTTAACATGTTATCTGTTTTTTTTGCTTTACAGTCAAGAATCCCACCTTTTTTTCCGATAAAAAAATGATCACTTATTTTGTAAACCC
>JADFZC010000736.1 GCA_015232735.1 Oligoflexales bacterium
AGCAGGAGGTTTCCAGGCTTTTCAGGGGATTCATCAGATCGGCTGTTCAGGAAGAATCACAGCCTTCAGGATTATGCCCCCGCGGCACGGTCGTCCATCCTGCAACCTGCTGGCGCATACGCGACGTGGATGAACTTGAAAGGGAGATTCATAAGGAAGATTACAGTTCAATACTGAAGGACAGCCCAAAGAAAATAAATCAATTCGGAAGCGATTTGAATGAAATTAAAAGCATCATTCTTCATTAATACAACCATATTTGTACAAACTTACACGGTTGCGGCCATTTTCCTTGGAATTGTACAGGGCCCTGTCGGCATGTCTTATGCATTTCCTGTAGGTTTGCACCCTAAGATCAATCTCTGCCACGCCGCAGCTGATGGTGACAGGTATTTCGTGTTCCCCGATAACAATATTGGAATCTTCGACGGCGCGTCTTAACTGTTCGCCGATTATTGCCGCGTTTTCAGAACTTGTATCAGGAAGAACCACAACAAACTCCTCTCCTCCGTATCTGCAGATCATGTCGGTTTTTCTGAGCGTCGAGCCCATGATCTGTGCAATTGCCGTGAGCACATGATCGCCGGCCTGATGTCCGTATTTGTCGTTTATTCGTTTGAATTGGTCAATGTCCACCATGATCATCGAGCATGGAGAAAGTCCTTTTCTGCCATCAACAAGGGTGCAAACGGCCTTTTCTTCCATGAGGATCATGTATTCCTCGAAGTAGCGCCTTGTAAATATTCCGGTCAGGGCATCTGTTATCGAATTTTCCCTGGTCGTTTCATAAATCTTGTAGAGATGTTTTTCCGCGGTGACATCCCTAATAATGATGAAAGAGCCAATGTGGCGACGTGTAAATTTTTCATCGAATATGGGATAGATTCCGATTATGAGATTCAGATCTGATCTTGTTTTGTTGATGCCCCGGATTTCATCGATGCGCGTAACGCGTTTGTAGCTGAGAAGCTCCCGGAAAGGCACGAGTTTCCTGTTGACGTAAAGCTGAAGGAGCTGATCTATGCAGTCGACCTTCAATATGTGTTTCATCGTATCGCCGACAAGATGTGCAAAGTGGGCGTTTGCCTTCAATATCTGTCCCGTCAGATCAATCAGTACATATCCGTCTAGTATGACGCGGCAGAACTCTTCATATTTTTTGAAGACTCCTCTGATGTCCATAAGCGCCATGGTTTGGTTTGCTGTCGTCATTTGTCCTGACTCCCGTTTGTTTCATGTAAATTAATGAATTTTTGGCCCGCTATACATACCCGGAGGGCCTTCTCATCATCAATTTCTTCCAAAATCATACTTTGCGCTATTTATAAAATCCGGCAGGTTCCGGTACAGGAAAGAAATAACATGCTGTCCAACAGATAATCGAAGATTCCTGCCTGACTTTGTTACTTGCAAAAATAATATCAACCTTATCCGTCATATAGGATGGGAATGAAAATACTTTCTTCCCAACCGGTTATGAGAATCACAAAAATTATTAAATTTTCCCCTTATATATATTTTCGACAAGGCATGGCCGAAAAATTAGGCCAAAAAATTATTTTAATATTCGTTTTGAATTATGGGTACTTGACAGCGCCATTAATGAGGAATTTGCCTGTCGAAATTCAAACAGGCGCCCATACGTCAAAAGACTTATCAGGAAAGAATCATTTTACTGAAGCTTTCACGGCAACAAACAGCGCGGAAAACAGAATTTCAGCTTTGATTTCAAGCCATCTGAGCAGCTGCGCCCCAATATAGGTAAAGATGAGAAGCAGAGCCAGTCTCGACCATATCTGGATTTCAGGGGGTATTCTGAAAAGTGGTGCAAGAAGCGGTTTCATGAAAATTCCGTGTATAAGAAAAATCTGAAGAGAGAGAGTCCCGAGGTGTATCATTCCCAGGTGAAGCAATCTAAATGGAATTCTGCTCACCAGGTTGCATCCCAAAAGAAGGAACAGGGTGATCCATGGAAAATGAATCTGCCAGATCAAATGATTGACCTGTCCAAGCGTGGAGATCGCCGCAATGGCAAAAAACGCCCAAATGGGTATCTTGAGGCTCCCGCGGCGGGCCAGCATAATCCCGAGGCCTAGTTGGGCCAGGTAGGCAAGGGGAGTCCTGTAAATGTTGATATCAACAAGAAGAAGGGGTAGAAAAAGCGCCCATGGCAGGAGCGCCCCTCCAAAAATTATCATCCACAAGAGTCGAGGATTTCCTCTTGAGACGGCCCATATTACCGGCAGCAAAATGTAGCACTGAATCAGGAAAGAGAAAAACCACCATGGTTCCACGGGAAGATGGCCTGATCTGTCGAAAAGGTTGGCTACGGCCCCCAGATGAAGCGTGATCGCCCACCAATATTTCCCAAGCGAGCAGAGAAGTTCACCGCGGGCCGCCTGGAGCGTGAAATAGAGGA
>JADFZC010000737.1 GCA_015232735.1 Oligoflexales bacterium
GGCAGCCCATTGAAGTCCACATAGGCGTCGTGGCATACCATGTTCACGATATCCCTTGCCGCAGCCTTATAATTGTAAATGGCCGAGCGCTGCCTGAAATTTACACTGCTCTTTATCGGATTTATTCCGTCCATCTCGCAGTGGTAATTCACAATGTCGTCATTCTGCGCCCTGATGGAGTGCTCGAATTTTCCATCTACCGTGACAATGTTCCCGGCCTTGGTGGTGATGGCAGCCTTGAGGGAATTCCAGTGCTTGCCCTTCAGGTATATCCTCTCAACCTTAGGTCCAAAAAGCGAACTGTTTACAAAGACCGATTCGTTCGATTTCGGAGCTGATGCATTGTAGTTAAAAGTTCCCTCAAGAAGCCTGCCTAAGTTTCTTCTAAGCTCCTTTTTCACGTCCTCGCTGTAACTTGCAGAACACCTGTCGATAAGACCTCTGACCGTGTCTTTTTCGGTTACTTTGAAATAGGAGGTATACAAGGTGAGTTTCACCCTGTCCGTAAAATCTTTCATCGCAGTGAACCCGTTTCCGGACATGGTTATGGAACCGAGAAGCCTGTTTGTCGTTTCACTCACGAGGGTGTACGTGCAAAGGCCGACATAGTCATAACCGTCTTTGACATATGGCCTGACCTCCATCCTTGCGCCTCCTCCCGGCAGAGGGACTTCCTTTCTTTCAGTCATGGGATCCGTGTTATTTGGGGTATTTTTAATAAGAAAAAGCTGTTTGACAACCCTGCTTGTGATGGTCAGACTGTCGACCGCCGCAACCTTGATGACCGATTCGAAACTGCCTTCAAATCCGACCTGTGACGTGAAGGCATGCTCGATTCCGGCATCGTTGTTCATTATGGACCTTGGAGGCATCGGCCATTTGAGATCCGGACTGACCGGCACCGGCGCCATCTGGTTTATATCACTTATGGGATCCTGACCATTGGAAATAAGGTTCAATGAAGCGCCTGCCACAGCTGAAGTACTGTCCACCTTGCCGCCTTCGGACATTATCAGGTTTTTCAAATCCTTTTCAAAATCGCCGAAATAGACCTTGAATTTCACTTTCTCGCTATTATCTGACGCGCCGGTTGTCGAAAAGCTGCCGCTTGCGTCCCCGCTCCTTTTAATATGGCAGCCAAAGAGAGCCCCTCCGAGCACAAGACAAAAAAACGATCTCAAAATCTGGTTACGCATCAATAAATCCTCCATAGAAATCCGGCAAACACTCAACAGGCACCCTAAGGCCCTTTCCAGGACCCGAAGTATTTCGGTTAAAAACTTCCGCTTCTGCCCCTGAACTCAAGGTTTGCGTCATGACATATCTTGTCGACGATGTCTCTCGCCGTGTTTTCCCATCCTCGCTGCAAGTTTCCTTTTTTTATCGGTTTTTCGTCCTTTGTTTTCTGGTCGTCAACAAACTCGCAGGTATAGTTCATCCTGTTGTCGCGAAGGCCTTTGACATTCTGATCGATCTCGCCTCTCACCGTGACGATATTTTTATTCGCTGTTATGCTGGCTTTTTTGATGTTCCAGTGATGTCCACCGTGAGGAACCCTTTTAAGTTCACCTCCGTAAAGCGCGGCATTAATAATCAGCTTCAAATTATCCTGCCTGTCGTCGCTTTGAATCGATGCGAGAAGGAAATTGTTGAGATCATCCTCGGCTATTTTCCTTACACGGCTGGCATACACCTCCTGGCACATATTCTTCAGGCTCATGACAGTATCCCCTTCCCTTATTGGGAAAAAGGATGAAAAACGGCTTATGGCCGTGATCGATTCCAGCGTCACCATGTCGGTAACGCCTGTTCCAGCCAGTTTGAATGAATTCAGCATCCTGTAGGATGTCTCGGAAGCCACCTGATAGATGCACATCCCGTTGAATGTCATTCCGGGGACAACGTTCAGCACAAGTTCGCCATTCTCGTTCCTTCTGAAGAGCTGGTTGTTGGCGTCATTTTTGTCGTCGGGCCTCTTTACGAGAAGCAGTTCCTTGTCCACAGCGTGCATGAAGGCGATGCTGCCCACTGAAGCGACACTGACAATATCAAAGAAATCAAGTTCCATCCCAAAATAAAATGTCGAGGTATTTATCATGCCTGCGGCATTGGTCAGATACGCCCATGGTGCAGGCGGCCAGTTTATATTCTGAAGCTCTCCGTTCGGACCCTTTATCGCCTCAAATACCCCGGGCCCTACATCCTCTCCCGCAAGATTAAGTCCTGAAGGTCCCCTGGGCTGAAGGTTTTTTGCCATGCTGTCGATCTTGTCCTTTATTGATCCCTTATAATAAAAGATGTCCAGGTTGTTAATCCTTTCATCTCCTGCTTTCGATGTCTCGACGGAAGATGACAGACTGAAAGTCTGTTCCTTGCTGCGACACCCCGCTGCCATAACCGGTATTATGGCCACAAAC
>JADFZC010000057.1 GCA_015232735.1 Oligoflexales bacterium
ATAAATATCAATGATTTCAAAAAAATATTGCTGCCCTGAAATGGTGCGATTTTTGCATGTTCCACATCTGAATTGATACCTGCTTATATGTTTATTGATTTTCGGATTTTGAAAAATCATCCTGTGGCGGCAATGAAAAGGCTACGAAATAAGGTCATTTTCAGGATCGAAAAAGCCTCCTGATTTTTATTGAAGAGGAGATCGATGTTTTACGATGGGAGACAGCAAAAGTGAAAAAGAGCTGCGATAACCGCGCATATCGGATTTGCCTTTTATTTTTGTTTTTTGTTTTGCCTGCCGGCTGCAAGCAGAAAAGCGGGAATTTCAACTTCTCAAACCTGAATTACCTTCAAAACAAAAGCTATGACTGTGTCCTGCCAACAGAAGACAGAAGAAATTTTATAGAATCCTCTATCCCAAAAGGGTTCATCCGGGGATATTCACAAGAGGAGACTTCCACGATCATCGACAGGATGGCGGTTTTGCCAAACAAGGACCTGGGCCATCTCGCAGCCAGTTTTGACAACAGGGTGTTTAAGGGTATATCTCCCCAAAATTATTGGCAAAATGGTGTCCTAGGGCTCACGACCCTTCAACCTGGCGAAACCTGGTCGGGGACTAAAGGCTATGTGGCAACTAAAATTACCACGGCTCCGGAATCTGGAGGTTCCGCCGTACAGCACGAAATCGGTCATGCTGTGGAGATACTTGGAAGAGAAAGAGCTGCACAGCAGAAAATGGATTTTTCCCAGTCGCTTAAAATGATGCTGAGCGAGTTCAACAGCAAGGACAGCTTGCTCCGTGAATATGCAAAGAGCGACGAGAGCGAGGCCTGGGCCGAGTCATATGCGAATTATTACTGTTCAAAGGAATCACATGATTTTATTAAAAACAATTTGCCGGAGACATATGCTTTTCTAGGCAAGGTACTGTTTCAGCCTTTTTGGGAACAAAGGAACAACAATGATACAGCGGCCGCCTCCGAATTTCAGAATGCCAGGTCTCTTCTTAAAGGTACTGGAGCGCGGCTTACAGATTCAATCATGGTGGCTGTGATGGAGTCGGAGGACAATCCGGACAGGATCAACATCAGTTTTTCAACAGAAGGTGAGATAAGAAAGATCAAGATTTGCACTCAGGATTCTGAAATCTGTGCAAAGAAAAAATCTCTTGATGACAACAATTATCTGTCAGCGATTCAAAGGAACGATGATCGGAATTTTTATAGTGTGCTGGATGTAGGCAAGACAACGCTTCAAAACGGATGGACGTTGCTCGGCTACTCCCAGGACGGGCGGCTTTTAGACCTGCGCAGAATAAGAATCATTGAGTGGTGATCCATGCAAACTTAATTTTGGTTATTTCGATTTTTTTACACAGCCTACGGGGGTTAGTATGAGTTATAAAATTAAATTTCTGGTTCTGCCGATCCTGGCAGCCATATCGTTTTCCTGTGAAAAAAAGAAGACCGCAAACGAGCTTATGGATAATGCCGATCAGAAAACCAGCTCGGATGTTATGAGCCAGGTCAAGTCAGGGTCTCAGTCGTTATTTGGCGACTGGGATGGCAAAAGTGACCTGCCCGGAGTCAAATGGAGAATTCAAAGCCTGAAATAGCCTCAGTCAGCCTGCTTTTTCAGTGTAAATTTTACCGATGAAAAACAATATTCCACTATCACGCCACACAAAAAAATGATAAGGGTGTTCTCAAAAGCTCTGATGAAGTTTTTTTTTATTTGTTGAAGACTTACATGAAAATTAGTTTGGGTGGATACCATGACATTTAG
Source organism: Oligoflexales bacterium (assembly GCA_015232735.1). The sequence goes on from JADFZC010000057.1 coordinate 1,788, forward strand.
GATAGAAGATCATCCCGTGTTGGATTTTGAGGGGGGAAAGCGAAAGGTTGGATTCATTTTCAATGGAAAGGAACTCACAGGATATGAGGGTGAGCCGATCATTGTGGCGTTGAGGGCGAACGGTGTAATAAAATTGAAGGAGGGCTCGAAGCATCACACGCCATATGGACCGTTCTGCATGCAGGGCCGGTGCTGCTCTTGCATGATGAATGTGAACAGCAAGCCCAATGTTATGACCTGCGTTGCCATGCTTGAGGAAGGGGACGTTGTTAAATATATGGGTGACGATCTTGATGTAGAGGTGTTCAAGCGGCTCCCGGCGAAACGTATAGACATCTCCCCTTCGCATCTGAATCAGCCTCATCCGGTTTGCGATCTGGCAATCATAGGTGCCGGGCCTGCCGGTATGGAGGCAGCCATCGTGGCAAGCCAGGCAGGCGTGAGGAGTATTGTCCTTTTTGACGATAAGGATTATCTTGGCGGACAGCTTCGTCTTCAAACCCACACTTTTTTTGGAAACCAGCAGCTTGGCGCGAGTATCAGAGGTTATGAAATTGCCAATCAGATGCAAAGAGAGATTGAAAAATCCGGCATAGATGTCAGGCTTGGCAGCACCGTAATAGGGCTGTATCCGCAAAACCTCATTGGATTCAGGGACCAGGACAAGCTCAATTTTGTTATGGCCAAAAAAATAATCTGCGCCACAGGGGCAAGCGAAAAATTCCTTCATTTTGAAGGCAACTGTCTGCCCGGAGTGATGGGAGCGGGCGGAGCGCAGACATTCATGAACATACACGGGGTAAAACCCGGAAAGAAAGTTCTGATAGTTGGAGGGGGAAATATCGGTGTTATATTGGCCTATCAGCTTGTTCAAGCCGGTATTGAAGTTGCGTGCATAATTGAGGCGTCTTCAAAAATGGGCGCATATGAGGTACACGTCAATAAGGCGATGGCGCTTGGAATTCCCGTCCATACGAGACACACTATTGTCAAGGCTCACGGCAAAGACTGCGTGGAAGGTGCCACCATTGTAAAACTCGATGAAAATTGGGAATATATAAAGGGAACTGAAACATATCTCGAAGTCGATACCATCTGCCTGGCAGTGGGACTTAATCCTTTGAACGAGCTTCTCTGGCAGGCCGGCTGTGAATTTGAGTATTCGGATGAAATCGGTGAGGTGCCTATTTTTGACAAATATCGTCAGACCTCCAATCCTTCCATTTTTATTGCGGGTGATTGCGCTGTGATCGGCGAGGCATCGATCGCGAGGCTGGAAGGCAGGATTGCGGGGCTGAAGGCTTCGCTCGATATCGGATGTCCGCATCCTTCGTTTAACAGCATGATCGATGAGGCATTTCATCTTCTGGACGAGATTCAGTCAGGATCATTTGGGGGCAGGCTCGGCCTGGGAAAATCGAAAATAACCGGAGGCATTCCAAAAGGAACTTTTGAATCCAAGGAATATTGCCAGGGTCTGGGTTCCCAAGAGTTCAGCGGCGATGAGAAGAAAGTCATCTTGAAATGCCGTGAGGAAATCCCGTGCAATCCCTGTGAGGCTTCATGCAAGCATGGAGCGATTGTTATCGGTGAAAGCTTGAACCAGCAACCCGACGTCCATAACGAAAATTGCAGGGGATGCGGCCTGTGTCTTACAGCCTGTCCAGGAAGAGCCATACGCCTTGTGAAGTATAATCATGACGGTATGTATTCGGCCATAACAATTCCATATGAGTTTCATCCTTATCCTGAAGTGGGTGAGGAGATCGATGTTGTTGGCGACGATCATAAGATAATCACAAGAGGAAGGATTTTAAATGTAAGGATACCAAAGAAGAAGACAGGGTGTGGAACCGTCACTTTCACGGTTCTGAAGGAATATGCCTTTGATTCCGTGGCAGTCTCGCTTCGAAGGGAGCATAAGAAGCCTTGTGAACCAAAGCCGGCCGATTTGAATGACTCTTCCCACGCAAATTCAGCTGGTGATTTTGTCTGCAGGTGTGAAGAGGTCACCTATGATGACATCCTTAAACTTATAAAGTCGGGTTACACGACCATTAACGAGATAAAAAGGATCAAGCGGGTCGGAATGGGGCAGTGCAGGGGACTGAGCTGTCTGAGTGTAATTGAAGGGATTCTTAAGAGGGAGGCTTCATATACTCCTCAAAAACTTCTTGATATAAAAAAGAGAAGACGAAGCATATTCAGACCTCCGCTCAAGAGAATAACCCTTGGCGAGGCTGCCAAACTCAAATTCTCAAGGGAGGAGATTCAACTTTTCGAGGGAATTGAGCATGTCAGAACGATTCCGCAGGAGATCGTCAACACCTATATCCCGGATCATCATAAAGAAAAAGAGAGGGAACAGGCCAAGATTGTCATTATCGGCGGCGGCATAACCGGAGTTATGACAGCCTTTTGGCTTGCCAGGCTCGGCGAGTCAGACATCGTGGTTCTGGAAAGCAATTTCCTTTCATCAGGTCAGACGGGCGCCTGTCTTGGCGGAATCAGGACGGGCTTTAATTCGGCAAACAAGGTGGCAAGGGCCATGAAGGGACTTGAGGTTTATCGGGATGCGAAAAATCTGATTGGAGAGGACGTCGGGTGGCATCAGGGGGGATACGTATATCTTTCTTTCGATGAAAAACAGGATCATATGTTCCAGCAAAGCGCGAAAATCTGGGATGAGGCGCATGTAAAGTATACCTATACGACAGATAAGAACATTTTCAATAAATATCTTGTGGGTGTCGATGCGTCCAGGGTTCTGTCTCTTGTTCATTTTCCAGAAGCCGGCGGGGCAAATCCATTTAAAGCCGTGTACGCCTTTGCGGAGAATGCAAAGAAAATGGGGGTTAGATTTTTTACCTCAAGCGAGGTTGTAAAGATAAGATTGTCGGGGGACCGGGTAAAGGGAGTAATCGTACATGACAAGGAGAAAAATACATATCGGGGAATCAACTGTGAACACCTTATCTCGTGTGCAGGAACTTCGAGTGTAAGAGTCGCAAAGATGGCAGGAATCGACCTTGGAAACCAGGTATGGATAGAGAGGCACGGTGCCTTCATCACAGAGAAAATGCCGCTTTGGCTTGATCCCCTGGTGGTTTCATATCATTCCGATCTTTCCGGGTATTGGCAGCAGAAGAGAATGGAAGAGAATGTAAAAGAGGGCGAGATTGTCGCATGCTACAGCGCTGACAAGGTCATTAAGGGGTTCAATACACATTCCTATATCTACTTTCTTGCCAGAATGGCCAAGGCGATGCTTCTTTGTCAGCCGGGAATGGCCGATGTGGGAATCATAAGGAATTTTGCGGAACATTATGTCGGAAGGGAGTCCGGAGTTCCGATAATAGGTGAGACTCCGGTTAAAGGATTTTGGCTGAATATGGCTAAGAAAGGTCATGGTTTTATGTGCGCCCCAGGTGACGGTTACGCGCTTGCAAAGTCATTGATCGAAGGAAGACGCCATGAGTGGATAACTGAGTGCACTATTGAAGAGGACCCATCTGTAAAAGAGACCATGAAATAAAACAGTTTTTTTAATCCTTTGATCTTTTATATATTAACCTTGGTGAATTTTATCCGATAGACGATAGACGGGTCTCTTGCTGCCTTTTGTCAAAGGAGGGCAGTATCAGCTGTTTTATTGACTAAAATATTGTCTTATGCGCGGCGAGGTATCAAGCTTATGGACAATGTGGCAAGAAAACTTGAACAGGATAATATTATCGGCACTAACTTCAAAGGATACAGGTTTGTTGATTGTATACGTGAAAGACCTTTTGCTAAAGCCTACAAGGCAAATCATGTTGATTTTGAACACGATGTCGCGGTAATAATTGTTTTTAACCCCATTTTATCTGAATATCCGGTTTTTATCAGCGATATCGTCAAGGAAGTCAAAAGGGATGAGATATTTCGAATAGAGGGAACGCTGAAATTTAGCGAGGGTAAAGCCGAGATAAGAAGTATCTGCCTTGTTCTTGATAATATGACTGATGAAGCCCTTGACAGGTTTCTTGAAAAATCCGAGGCGCATATTTCCGAATTCGGAAACATAGAGTGTAATCCATCGATGTCGATATGTTCGCCTTTGTTCGGTTCGGACACAATAGTATCGCCGGTTATTTCAAGGGGGCCCGAGCATCTTTCCCGTGAGGCGCTTCTCCCTTCGAACATGCCGGAGAGAATTGGGATGTCCTTAAACAAAAAGACAAGATCTCTTTTTTTTATTATTCCGGCGATTGTTCTGATTGCCGGGATGATCCCTTTATACAACCATTATAAGACATCAAGAACCGTAAGAAGTTTGAGTGCTGCCAGGGAATATATGGAAATGCAAGATTACAGGGCGGGGGTGGAAATATACAAAAGAGCGGCTGAAAGGGGCAGTGCCGAGGCGCAAAATATGCTGGGCCTGATATACGGAGGAGGAATGGGAGTTGAAAAGGATGTTCAAAGGGCTTTTTATTGGTATCAAAAGGCTGCTGAAAGCGGCATCGCGGAATCGCAGTACAATCTGGGAATGATTTATTTTAAGGGCGAGACTGGGGTCCCTGATTTTGAGAAGGCCTTATACTGGTATCAGAAGGCTGCCGAGCAGGGAAACGCAAAGGCCCAGTTCAATCTGGGCTATATGCATGATTCAGGCAAGGGAGTCAAAATGGATCTTGATAAAGCCTTTTACTGGTATCAGAAGGCTGCCGACAGGGGATTTGCCCCTGCACAGCTGAATTTGGGAAATCTGTTTGTGGAAGGTGCTGGTACGGTTAAAAGCGATGAAAGAGCGCTATTCTGGTATAAAAAAGCGGCAGACCAGGGAGTCGTGAAAGCCGCCTCGAATGTTGGAATAATGCACATGAGAGGGACTGGGACTGAGCGAAACTATGACAAGGCATTTTACTGGTTTCAGAAGGCCGCTGAAGGTGAGGATGCGGTTTCGGAATATTTTTTGGGAGTCATGTACTTGAATGGTCTTGGAGTTACCTATGATGAGACAAAGGGAAAGGAGTGGCTGCGGAAGGCGGCCGGCCATGGTGATATGAAAGCCAAAGCCCTGTTGAAATCTCTTGGACAGTAAACGCCTCAGTTCACACCTATTTCAAAATCCCAGCCATTAGAAATAATTATTATCAATAATGTAGTATTTTGATCGCAACTGTCAGCGTGTCTTCTTTGACGATATCGGTAATTTTTCGGTATTATAAGAGGTTGGAGGACAGTCTTTCAAAAAGTAAAAGATGAGTGAGTTTTAATTGCACAAATAAGATCGTCTCACAATTGTCTCATAGTTTCGATGAAATAGACATCACGGCACATATTTTCCCTTAAAAATTGGGATCAAATCTTCAAATATATATTTTAAATCTGTTTGTTATTGAAAAATTGATAATCCGGTATATTTTTTGCAATCCATTTCTTTGAACCAACCTTTTATTTGCGTTAAACAATTACAGATGAGGAGCGACATTTTATGATGAATAAGATTCTTGCCATAGCCTTTTCAGCCACAATATTTGCCGGCTGTGACAGTTCATCTGACTCGCCAAAGAAGCAGTCAAATGGCGGCAATCAAGCCACATCATCGCAGAGAAACGGCTCTGGCGCTACAGCTTCAAAAAAGACTGCCGAGGACAAATCAAAATCAGGCACTCAGACTGACAGCGCTGATTCCAAGTCCTACGCCTACAACAACAAAAATTCAGGTTCAGGCAGTGAATCAGACTCAATAGGCCAAAAGACAAAAACGGCTGACAACAAGGTTTCATCATCAAATACCGGTGGAAGTGATAACAAGACTTCAACAGATTCGGCAGGTCCGGATTCTGCCACCCTTCCTGACAAGGATCTTTTGAAAGGAATGTGGAAACTCGACAGCATCTCCTGTTCAGACGGTTCGATGAACTCTTTTGCCGGCCTTTTCAATGATGCGCTTACAAGTGGTGACGCGATAGTAAATGCAGACGTCAGATCCTCAGGGGATTCATCATCAAATATAAAAATAGAGCTCAATATCAGCGAATTCGGCATTAACTGCAATTTATCCCAAAATTTCAAGATTACCTACAAGAGTTCCACCAGCGCTGAAATTGCTACGACAAGCTCGAATATAAACAACTGCCCGTCCATGATTTCCGGTTTCATATCCATGGTTGGAAGCGGAATATCAAGCACAGTCGAATATGAAAAGAGCGGCAGCAGCGGAAGTCTTACGGGTCAGCTGCCGATAAAGTTTCCTGAGGAACCCTGCCCAAGCGGCAAGACGGTATTTAATTTCACCTTTCAAAATTGAACGGCCCTTTGTGAAGTCAACACGCCCTAAGACAATCCTTTTAATCGATAAAAAATCAAGTTAATGGATTTTGCAAAAAAACGGAATGACAGTTGCATACAATTGGGCGCCGTTTCTTTTTTGCTGCATGAAATCTTTGGTTTTTGAATATTTTTGCAGTGGGAGTTATTTAAGTTTTGGCAGTGCTATCAAGGGGATATTAAGAATGTATGTTGCTTATGAAACGTTGCGCCGGGGATGCGTTGTTTTTTATACTATGATGCTTATTTTTACAGTTGGGTGTATCAAGAAGCCTTCCGGAAATAACGATGATAATTCACTAGTATCCATTGCCACGGACGGTCTTCCCGATTTCAGCACGCTGAATATCAAGGTGGTTGGGACTGAAGACAGAAACTTGGATGTCAATATAAATAAGACCTATACAAAACAGGAGACTGCCGGCAGTGTGCAGTTATCGCTCAAGGCGGGGGAATATAGATTTTCCCTGGAGATATTCAGTGAAAGCAATCAGATGATAGCAAGTTCCGAGATATGCAGTGAGGAACAGAAGAAATCAGCTGTAGCTGTTGTGGAACCTGGCAAGCAAAATGTGGTATCCATAATAATATGCAAAAATAAAAATCTGAGTTCCGGCAGCCCGGCCGGCAGCGGACAAAATACACCCAAGGAAGAAAAACCTCAGGAGAAACCCCAGGAAAATGCTGATGATATCGGCAAGAATCTGGAAGCTGGAAAAGTTATTACACTGAAAATGAAGAGTCGTTATATGAACGGCGGAAACGATTGGGATTACAATATCTATCTGCCGGAATCCTACAAGACGGGCAATAAAAGATATCCTGTCATATATTCGCTGCATGGAGGCGGAGGTGACAATAATGGCAATTCATTTGAAATTGGATATATTAAAAAGGTTATAACGGAAGTGATTGTCGTGTTTCCGAACGGTGGAAAGGACAACTTTTATCTCGATAGCGGAGTGGTCAGGCAGCAGGGGCAAAACCCGGATTCACATATTACAAAAGAGCTTATTCCTTACATAGATTCAAACTTCAGAACTATTAATGACCGCAAGGCAAGAGCTGTTACCGGCTTTTCTATGGGAGGGTATGGTGCATATCATTTTGCATTCAAATATCCGGAACTTTTTAGCGGAGCTGCGCCGATGGCGGCGGGTGGACCTTACGGCCCCAACGGACAGATTAACAACTACGATTCCAAGGAAGATCCCCACAAACTTGCTGTTTCAAACGCTGACAAGATAAAGGGCAGGATGAATATCATCATGTCTGTGGGAAAACAGGATTTATTTGACTACAACAGGGAATTCTCTCAAATTCTCACGGCACAAGGGATCGATCATATATTTAACCCCATAGACGGACTGAAACACGATCATGGCGGGATATTGAACAATTCAGCGGTAAAGATATATCAAACCATTACCAAGGATTTTCCAAAATAGCTAGTCCCTGGCGCTTTCAGCGCCAGGGACGTATCCTGGCAAGCGAAGCTTGCATAGGATCTGTCGCGGGTCAACTTCGGTCTTTCTTCGACCATACTGGAAATTTCATTTCCTCTGGCCAATCCTAAGCCACTTTTTTCTTCATCTGATATTGCTTTTTTATCATTTGCCTTAAATTGAAACCAAAAACAGACGAGTACCCTGCTGAGCATGTAAACGTAGGTCGTCCTCCTCCTCGCGCCTTGATTCAGACCCTTTAGGCTAGGGTCTAACTCCATTGCGCGAAATGCGCCACGCCCTAATAATATATTATTGCAAAATTCTGTGGAAGCAAAGATCCGTTCCCGCCGTCAGCCACAAATCCGAACTTCATGCTATTGCCGGTATTGGGCGTAATGGAATAATGATATAGGCCTGTTTCGTTATCAACGCTGGACAGAAGCCTTCCGTTCCAGATCTCCCGCTCACGTATTTTGTAGGGAGAGTCAAACGTAATCTTCCAGTAATAGCCTCTTGCAAGAGATATCTCGGCGATGAAACCGTCCCCCCATTGCCTTGTTACCTTGTAAGCTTTTAGCATTTCGGCTTCTGCCTTTAGCTTTTCCTCAAGGCGTTTTTCAAGGCTATTAATCTGCTGCTCATAACCTTTGATTTGTGCCTCCAGGGTTTTCTGCTTTTCTTCGTATGCCTTTTGTTGTTCCGTGAGTCCTGATATCCTGTCGGCCAACGCTTTCCTCTCCTGCTCGGAGGTATTATTCTGCTGCGTAAGATTTTCCACCTCTTTTTTAAGTGAGTCTATCTGGCTTTCAAGCGTTTTTTGCTGCTCTTTCGATTCAGCCTCCAATTTTTGAGAGTTTTCAAGCGCATCTTTCAGGTTTGTCATTTCCTGCTTCAGGGTGTTTTTTTCACTGAGATAGGCATCATGCTCTTTCTGCATGGCACTTATCTGTTCATTAAGACCGGAGAGCTGCTGTTCGAGCTGTTTTTGTTTTTCTGAGGATGCCGCACCTGCGGCTTCGGAATTTTTAAGCTGTTCTTTCAGAGCAGTAATTTGAGCACCCGCCTCTGAAGCCAGGTCATCTTTTGCTTTCAGCTGTTCCTTCAGCAATTTTAACTCTTCCTCGAGAGCCTTCTGCTCGTCGGCATCCGCTTTTTTTGAATCCTCTGAATTTTTCAGCTGCTCATTCAGTGTGGCAAGCTGCAGTTCCAGTGCCTTTATTTTTTCCTCAAGAGCTGATCTGTCGTCGGAGGGCGGCGATGTTTGAGAGGAATTGTCTTCTCCCGGCCGATGGTCTGTTACTGACTGAGTTCCAGGCACTTCAGGATGGTCATAAGTACGCTTTTTTCTTGCACACGAAGCGTGGGATATTACAGTTAATGAAAGTAAAATGGAAATTAATTTTCCAGGGCCGAACGATGTTTTTGAAAC
>JADFZC010000738.1 GCA_015232735.1 Oligoflexales bacterium
GGCTCCAATGCAGCACTGAATTATGTCGAGCGCCTCGACAAGCGGAGAATGATGTCTGTCGGTCCGTTTATAGAAACCCAGCATTTGAAAGACCGCAAACCAGATAACGACAATAAACGGCATAAGTTTGAAATACAGAACCGGCGAGGGAACACCCAGCGGAATCGGCATCCCGGAATGGAACCTGATATAATAAGACAATATCCAGGCTATGAGTATCATAATCTGGTCAGTCAAAATCCTGATAGTCAAAAGAGCTTGTTCAAATCGGCGGCGCAATATTCTATTCCTTGTCAATCAATTGATCGATTTCCTGTCTTATTTTATTTAAAAAGACATCTCTGCTAAAGCCACTCGCAAAACTCACGAGATTATCCTTATGGTATTTTTTTCTTGAAAAATTTTCAATCACCCCTGCCATCGATTCAGAAGTCTGTTCATCAAAAAATTCGCCAGTCACTCCAGGTTTGATAAAATCCAGGGCGCCTCCGCCCCTGTAGGCGATGACTGGCACCCCCGAGGCCATTGCCTCTATCGCCGTTATGCCAAAATCCTCAAGGGCCGGAAATAAAAGCGCCTCGGCGTTTTGATAGAGTTTGACAAGTTCAAAATCCTTCGGATTAATTACAAAACTGATGTTTTTTCCGCAATTTTTCCTCAGTGCCCGTTCCAGAGGGCCATAACCGACAACCACAAGGTTTTTCCCTAGCTTTTTGCAGGCGTCTATTGCGATATCCATCCTTTTGTATGAGACGAAAGCGCCTACGGCAAGAAAATATGGCGCCCCGTCATCCCCGCCTCCATCGGCTTTTGGGCTGAACCTTTCGAGTTCACAGGGAGGATGGATAACTTCCGATGATCGTCCATAGTACCTTTGCACCCTCTTACCTATGAATTTGGAATTGACGACAAACCTATCGACCCTTGAACTTGATGAAATGTCCCATAGCCTAAGTCTTGTACTCAGCGAATAAATGAACGGCGACAGAAGCGGGATTTTCTGAAGTCCCTTGAGATAGTGCCTTCTTTGATCCCAGATATATCGCATGGGGGAGTGGATATAACATAAATGCTTGGCCGCGGGACCCGGTATAATGCCCTTTGCAACGCATGAAGATGTGCTTATGACAAGGTCATATTCCTCAAGCGGAAGCGATTCGATAAGCGCCGGCATAAAAGGGAGAAGCGCTTTTCTAAGTCCTGTAAAGGGCACAAGTCCCCTTGGATGCCTTACATCCCTTTTTCTTATGGATTCGGGCATGCTTTCAGGCTTATAAAACAATGTATAGATTGGAGCCTCAGGATACAGCCTGATAAGGGCCTCGAGGACTTTTTCGCCTCCGCGGTAAGTGACAAGCCAGTCATGAACATATGCTACACGCATTTTATGGTACCTTATTGATTATTTGAATAGGATCCATTTATTTAAGACGTAATAGCTTAAAACATATGGATAGAAAACATATTTTTTTAAAAAAGTCTCCCAGGGAATTGAAAAAGTTTTTCATTTGTTATCAAGAAGACAAAAATTAACCGGTATATTAATGGATTTAGAACCTGATATTTTTTATCGTCCGTATCTTTGTAGGCAATATGTAGGCTGCAAACCTTGCATCCGTACAACTTGTTTTGATATGATTTAATTATAGACCCCATCACATAGAACGGTTGGTTGCTCCTTGGAATGTGGCCACTGACACAAAGGCATTCGCCAGGTAACAATAATTGCCGACTCATCGGAGTAGCGTTGCGTAATCAACAGTAATGAAAGTCTGATAACATTTTATTGGATTTCCCTAAAAAGGAGTTTACTTCCTTATGAGCATTGGAAATTGTAATTCATTTGACTTAGTAAGTAAGTGTGATTTGCCAATGTGTGAAGATAATCATCCTTTGGCTGACAAAGATCCGCCTGGCGGATGGAAGAACTCATTTCCTGAGATAATCGGCAGAAGCCAGCCGATACAGCAAATGTTGAACATCATATATAAAGCGGCAAGAACCGACAGCTCTGTTTTGATCTTTGGAGAAAGTGGAACAGGCAAGGAACTGGTTGCATCAGCTGTTCACAGGCTCTCAAACAGGTCCCACAAGCGTTTTGTGGCGATAAATTGCAGTGCGATTCCCGAGACTTTGCTTGAATCAGAACTTTTCGGCTATGAAAAGGGCGCATTTACAGGGGCGCTTGCGCGTAAGCCAGGCCATTTTGAAATGGCTTCCGGAGGGACCATATTTTTGGATGAAATAGGGGATATGCCCTTACTTTTGCAGGCTAAATTACTCAGAGTGCTCCAGGAGAGGCAATTTACCCCGATAGGAGCGAAACATCAGTTGACTGCTGATGTGCGAATTGTTGCAGCCACAAATATAAATTTGCAGAAGGCTATCGATGAAGGAAAATTCAGAGAGGACCT
>JADFZC010000739.1 GCA_015232735.1 Oligoflexales bacterium
ATTTTGTATCGAACAGGGAGCCCATGATAAGATTAATCGTTAATGCATTTAATGAATGAAGGTAAATTATTACTTAATAAGGGGAGATCATGAGAGGCTTGATTTTGGGTTCATCGATTTTTTGGGTGCCCGCTGTTTTATTTTTAGGCTGGCCGTCGGGCGGTTTTTCCGAGTCTGATTCCCCGCGCGAGTATTCCGAAGATCAGGAATATATTTATCAACAGGGCAGGAAAACCATCAAAGAGCAGGAGCAGGGGCAACAGCAGCAGGGGCAACAGCAGGAGCAGGGCAAAAAGGGCAAGTCCGCCAAAGATAAAAAAGACAAGAAAAATAAGACGGACAGGAAAAAGCAGGATAAAAAACAAAACAGGGAAGGGGAAGATCAGGAAAAACGGGAATCGATGTTTTTTCCGCCCTGGCCGACATTGTCGTTTGATTGGGGCCTGTCGCCCATAGTCGGATTTGGGATGAGAAGAGGCAGTACCAATGTTACAGCTACTGCCGGCGCAGCCACAAGCACCGTCACTGCGGACACCGTCACAACCACTTCCGAAGCGGGACTTGGCCTCTCGCTGAACGGCATCCCTGTCATTCCCGGAAACCCGGGGCTTTATCTGGCAGCAAAGGGCGCCCTGGCATATGGTTCGGAATATTCGAAAATCGAGTCGCCGCTTGTCAGTTCCGAGTTAAGAAGCAATTTTACGAGGAGCTGGCTGGGAGGCGATTTCATAGGACTCTTCAGCTGGTACAGACATACGCTTGGCGCCGCCTCCGGCAGGATCGAATACAACGGCGACAGGAAGGATATCCTCCAGAGTTTTAACATATTGAATGATTTCGGAGTGCTTGTCCTGCCATTTCTCTCGACGCATTTAACCGCCAATTATCTGACGGCTTACGAGAAGAAGATGTCTAGGCCGTATTTTACGCAGAACGACCTCTGGCTTCATGCGGACATGAGATTCAATTTCATGGATTTTCACCTTGATCTGGGTCCCGGAACCACGCTGATCGGGCTGTATGAAGAGCAGGGGGATGCATGGAAAAGAACAGCCTCGGGTTCTGTAAACTATTTTCGTTCGCTGTTTGGCCTTCATCTTATCTGGAAACTTTATGCAAATGCCTCCATGAAATATGTTTATGATGCATTTTCGGAGATGACAAGTTCCTATACAGACAGGCGCCTTCCGGCGGATAATGTGTCAAATCCTGAAAATCTGCTGTCCATGCCCGAGGATTCCGTTGAATACAACTTTTTTATCGGGGCGAGAAAACTGATAGGTCCTGTAGGGTTCGGCTGGCAGAGGCAGATTTTGATTTTTAATCTCAATGAGAAAAATGGCACGAAAAAGGAAACCAGGGAGGATGACGGATATACCGTCACAATAGATATTTCATTTTGATATCTTTAAGTCGAATGCCCGTTCGACCGTGTCGGGGTAGTCAATGTACGGGTTTCTGTTACCCTGGGCGGATTCTATGGCATCGTTTCTGATCCTTTCATCATCATCAACCGGATCATCCACGTTCCACCTTGCCAGCATGGTCTTGTCGGCAACCAGCCCAATGTCCTTGACTTTGCCATCATACATTGTAAAAAAATAAAAAACAGCCCTTGCGACGTTTCCTTTATGGTCCCTTCTGGGTTCGAATTTCCTTTTGCCGTACTTGCTGTAAAGCTCAATGTTCTGGGTTGGTTTTTCGCTTGTGCTGGTATCAAGGTACATCCATTTTGCCGTATCGGCATCGGAAAGTTCGGCGAACGGATAATTCTGCCTTGTGCTGTTCCAGTCGACATAGACCGGGAAAAGATGGTGAATGTCCGATTTCATGGGATACTCGTAATTGAAAAGGCTTTGAGGGACTGTGTGTTCGCAGTTGATCGGGGAAGGATCATAATCCGAGCCCCCGTATTTCCAGTCGATCCCATATCCGGAATAGACGCAGGTCAGAGTGCTGCTTTTATTGTCGACATAGTTGTAAAGCTGTACCCTGGCTTCGTTGTAAGTCAGGGTGCTGTGTTTATTTTCAAAGTAGTTGACCTTGAACCAGTTTCGCAGTTCCTTGCCGTGAATGGTTTTTGGAGGAGGGGGCCCCGCGACTGATATATCAAAACAGAATAGAAATGATAACAGGCAGATCTTGGCAAAAAGGATAGTCGCTCTGAGAATCCTGCCGCAAATTGTCTGTGCCGACTGCATTCTATATGATCCTCCCTGAAATCGTCTATCAGAATGGACAAAAGTTTACATACGATACCGCCCTGGGGATAAATTCACCTTCGAGATCCTGTTTCACAATCAGAGCACAACCATGCAACGCTCACGGCAGAAGAATATTGAACTCTTTTGTGAGGTATTTTCCTTAGAAGCTGTCTGAAAACCCAGATATCTGCGTTACTCGTCGTCGGAAA
>JADFZC010000740.1 GCA_015232735.1 Oligoflexales bacterium
ATCCGAAAAAATCCTTTGCTGGTTTGAATCGCTCCATGACCGCGGCATGAAAATTTTTCTGGCGGAGCCGGGGCGGGGAAACCTCCGCCACCACAGGCTTCTGCCTGTTCAGGAATACAAGGCACCATCTGATATTGATATATACGGCAGATATCTCTGCAGGACTGCAGTTTACACGTTTGATTCGCCTTCCGGGTGATCGAATATTGCTTTTCTTAATGGGCGCAGGTGGACGTCATCCCATTTCACTTCCTGATTGCTGCGACTAAGCAATACCTTATCCACCACCTTATAATCTTTTGACTTTGCGAAAGCTTTAGCGACTCTTTCCAGAGCCTGTGTCCCTTTCCTATCGGGATTTGAACTCCATTTGCATTCAAAGAGAGTGCATTTGAAGCCTTCTTCAAGAATAAAATCAATTTCAGCTTGAGACTGATCCCGGTAGAACCAAAGGCGGCGATTCCCTGATCCGCGGGCGATCTGCTTGCGCAATTCACTAAAGACAAAGGTCTCCCATATCGAACCTATGACAGGCGAGTTAATGATGTCGTTTCCATGAAGGCCTAAAAGGTGGCAAAGCAGACCAACATCCCGCAAATACAGCTTGGGGGATTTGGACAGGCGTTTTCCCATATTTGAAAACCAGGGTTCCAGAAGTACGATATGACCAAGCGCATGAAGGACCCCTAACCATTCGCCTGCGGTCGAAACGGCAATACCCACATCCCGCGCCAACTCAGATTTGTTGAGAAGCTGTCCGCTTCGCAAAGCACAAGCCCTGAGAAAACGCTCAAAATCACGCAAATTAGCAACAGCAACAAGCTGCCTCACATCGCGTTCGAGATAGGTTCCCGTATAAGACGGGAAAAAAACATCAAGCGGCATCTCATCTTCGACCCATAGCTGCGGAAACCCTCCCAATTGCAGCAGTTTTATATACCAGTCGAGCTCCTCTCCACCGGAAATTCCCGCCTGGTCCAGTTCCTGGAGGCTGAGTCCTTCCATCTCGAAAACTGCGATTCTTCCTGCAAGTGACTCGCTAACCCCTTTCATCAGTTCAAATTTTTGCGATCCGGTAAGAATATAAGACCCCCGGTCAGCCGGATTGGCATCGATAACGATCTTCAAGTGGCGAAACAATCCTGTAGCATATTGAACTTCATCTATAATAACCGGGGGAGGGTACTTTCTAAGAAAGATCTCCGGGTTCGATTCGGCCTCCTCCGCCAAAAGAGGAGAATCGAGAGTAACATATCGATAGTCGGGGAATATGCGTTTCAAAAAGGTGGACTTCCCAACCTGACGGGCCCCGGTGAGGACGATCGCTGGAAAAAACCGGCTAGCTTTCAGTAATTTTTGGGATAAAGCCCTTTCTATATACATTTCGATACAATCCTAATATTTTATTAAATCCGATCATAAGATATCATATGTCTAAATCGTAAATTTGTCAACCAGCTTGAAATATTGATTATTATATGATTACAGGCGTAACCCGCGGAGTGGGGGATATTGGATCAACAACAATCGATGGCGAATTGGAAGTGCTGGACACCGTGATAAACAATGTAACAGGTCTTCTTGACAAGACAATCGGCCAGATCACCGACGAAATAAAGAATATTGTGGACGAAATCGCCAAGATCTGACGATGGTACGAAAGCATGTCAGATCTTGTGCAGACTTATTTCAGGACATCTTGACCAGCTCTCCCGATTCAAATGACCTCTGGCATGCAAGACCGATCTCGGATGCCTTGATGGCGTCATCGACCGTGATTTCCGGTTTTCTTCCGCTTGCCACGCAATTGACGAATTCCTGAATCTCGCCAGCATAGGCATCCTTGAAACGTTCCATGAAATTCATCGAACATTCCCTTCTGATACCGGTACTGTCTATGATTTCGACCAGGTTTTTTGCCGGCACCGCGCCGATCCTGAGGCTTGCCTTTGTGCCGACGATCTCAGCCTCCACGTTGTAGCCGTTCGGCGCAGTTTTGCCTACGAAGATGAAAGCCATCGCCTCATTTTTGAATTTCATCATGACTGATGCGTTGTCCGTGTCATTGTACCTTGCAAACTCCGGGACTTCGTAACACCCGCCCATGGCCCACAGGGACTCGGGCTCCGATTCAACAAACCATCTTGCCAGATCGATATCGTGGACGGCCATATCCATGAAACTTCCGCCGCTGCCGGGCGAATGCTTCAATGATCCATCCATGTAACATATGCAGTCGCGGCTGTATGCCCTGTACAGAACGATCCTGCCGAGCGCCCCTGATCTGACGAGCTGCTTCGCATACAGATAGGAGGGATCAAACCGCCTCTGAAAAGCGACGAGAAAGACAAGCTCCGGATGTTCCATGACTGCGCTTCGCACCTTGAGGCCATCTTCGGGCGTCATTGAGA
>JADFZC010000741.1 GCA_015232735.1 Oligoflexales bacterium
CTTCATGGTGGACGGCATTGGTGAAAAGATTCCAATCGAGATATTAAAGCCGGATGAGAGGAAAAAGGCGATTGAAGCCGCATGGCATGTTTCCAGGCGTGAGAAGACTCCCGAAATTGAAAAAAGGATGGACCTCACAATAGCAATACGTGCAAAACGCCAGTTTCCTCCTCTCTCTGAAGTGACCCTGTTCTGGGGCAAGGGTGTATCTGCCGTCAAGCCCCTGCATAAATCAATTCTAAGTTCATTTTGGAGTCTTTTTCTTTCCGATGAAGGATCAAAGCTTCCGGTATCCACTGCCGCTGACCAGAAGCTGGTGTTCAAAGTCAGGGAGCCTTTCACTGCAAAGGCAAGATGTGAGAGGGAAAATGCAAAGTCAGACTGCATCCCTCTAAAAAATATCGAGGTTCATTTCACAAGCCAAGTGCCATGGGAACAGGCTAAAAATCTGACGCTGATTCTTCAGAATGGCAAAAAGGTGCCTCCTATAGAACCAGGATTCATGAATCAGATGGCGACGGGGTATGTGGCATTTGAAGCACCCTTTCCTCCCGAGAGCATTGCAAAGATAGAGGTGCCGGGTGACCTTGCTGATGAAAGCGGAAGAAAGCTGACCAATCGGGATATATTCCCTTTGGAGCTGAAAATTGGCGGCTATCCTCCTCTGGCCAAATTCGCTGCGGATTTTGGTGTCCTCGAATTTATGAAAGGGCAGACCGCCCTGCCTGTAACACTCAGAAATATCGAGCCTGAGTTAAAAGCACGCCTTGGCATCCATGAGGTTTCAGGCGAAGGCCTGAAAGATGCCCTCACAGGAAGGGCTCTGATGCTTGAACATCCTGACATGAGGGCCATATCCGCCCTGATCTCGAAAGCAGGCATGGAAAGGAATAAAAGTTCCATCCTGTCTGCAGATTCGGTTAAAGGAATGCCCGGATCAAAAATCAGGCAGTACACCATCAAGAGGGAGAATGGCAGGGAAGCTTTTGAAGTGATAGGCATCCCGCTGGACAGGACCGGTTTTTACGTCGTCGAGATAGAAAGCAGAATACTGGGCAAAAGCCTTTTTGGAGATGATAAACCGTTCTACGTGCGCTCTGCAGTTCTTGTGACCGGCCTTGCCGTCCATCTTAAAAAAGGCGTGCAGTCATCTCTTGTAATGGTAACAAGGCTGAGCGATGCAGTACCCGTGGACGGGGCCTCGATAAAACTCGTTGACTGCCGGGGACGCATCCTGGCGAGCGGAAAAAGCAACAGGGATGGCCTTTTTAAAACAGGCGAACTTCCAAGTGAAATTCCGCAATGCTACAATGACAGCGGTTATGACCAGTACTCGTCAGGCATCTTTGCGGTCGCCCGGAAGGGGGATGACTTTTCCTTCACCCATTCAAGCTGGTCGAAAGGTATCGAGAGCTGGAGATACCAGCTTCCCGTAAGCTACATGCCGTCAAGGGATGTTGCCCGGACTGTATTCGACAGGACGCTTCTGAAGGCTTCCGACAAGCTCAATATGAAACATTTCATAAGACGACACTCATCCAGCGGGTTCAGCGCCATCCCGAAAGATGAGCTGCCCGATACTGTGGAGATATTGCATCCTGGATCCATGCAGAAATATGAACTGCCTTTGAAATGGCTTCCAAATTTCAGCGCTCATACTGTCTGGACCATACCCCCCTCGGCCAGGCTTGGCGAGTATGATGTCAGCCTGGTACTGAAGAAGAAAGGAAAACTTCCAGATAATGACCCAAGCCATGCGGGTATCGATTCGAATAAGGCACCTCTAGAAAAAAGGTATGAATCCGGAAGATTTTTTGTGGAGGAATTCAAGGTCCCGCTTATGAAGGGAAACATCACTCCGGAAGCTCAAAACCAGATAGCGGTTGAATCAATGAATCTGCTTCTGTCTCTAGGATATCTGGCAGGAGGTCCGGCGCAAAGTGCCGCCGTACAGGTGAGGTACAGGCAAATCCCGGATCGGGGTGGAGGGCATCATTTTAACAGGCTGGATAATTTTGAAGACTTCTATTTTTTGCATGGCAGTGCGCTTGAAGGGGAAAAAGCCGAAGATCAAAGTCCGGAAGACGAAAACCGGGATGACAGGGGATGGCATAAACAGGCTGTAACTCTTGACAGGAACGGATTTGCAAAAGTGACTGTGGACAAGATCAGGAAGCAGGAGATAAAAAGCTCCCTTTCCGTAGAGATGGAATTTACGGATCCCAACGGGGAAATACAGACGGTTTACAAATCCGTCCCGATATATCCTTCGGAGTATGTGATAGGAATAAAACCGGAAACAAGATACGCATCGATCAAAAAGAAGGTCAAGGTGTCTTTTGCTGTCATTGATCTGGATGGAAATCCGGTGGCTGGCGCCGACATTGATTCGGTTTTGTATGAGAG
>JADFZC010000742.1 GCA_015232735.1 Oligoflexales bacterium
TTCAGGGCTGTTTCGGTTTTTATCCGGATATAATAGGTTTTTTGTCCTGAAAGATCAGGCATGGCAAAAATATAGTTGTGGTTTGGCATATCCCTTTGGCTGAAAGGGAACAGGGTTCCGGTCCTTTTTACTTCAGGTTTTCCATTCTGGTTGATTGAATAGAGCTCGATCAAATTAAGTATGGGGTAGGAAATCTCTAGAATCCAGTCTCTCCCGCCTTTGAATGATGTTTCATTTTTCAAGGTAAACCTGAACCAGTAGGCAGATCTGGTAAACCCGAAGCCAGGCACCCGTTCCCTGCTCTTTTCCCATTTTAAATTCGGATTTCCGGATGTTATATCGTCAAGTCCGAGTTTTCCGCTTTCATCTTCGAGGTATTCGAGGGATGATCCCAGCTCATAATATTTTTTTCCATCTTCGATGACGAAAGCGGAAGGCGCTTCGGCAAAAGCCTTTCCAGGGAACAGGAAAAAAATGGTTAAGAGAAGATATTTCATTCATCTTTCCTAATATTCATAATGGGAATGAAATTCCGGAAATTAGTAGATATCGTATCGTCAGTTTTTTCATATTTATTAGAAGTGGTGTTGGTGGTTGTATGTAACCGCTTAGAATTTATGCAAAATATTGTGTTGCATGCCAAATGTCCTGCAGATAGGCACAGGAGCGAAGCAAGTTGAGGAAATCAGTCATTCCTTTCGGTCCACAATCTGCCATTTCTCGTTGTCCATATCGCCGGATCCATCCCATTTGGCAATAAATTCCTTGAACAAAGTCAGGGGGTCGTCAATTATTACAGGACTTTGGTGAAAAGGCTTCTGGCTTTCTGCAACATTTTGATCGATCGAGGGGGAATCCGGCACTTTTTCATCGCCTGATGTCACTTGCGTGGAATTTGCGTCTGAATCGCTGCTCTTCTCCTTTTTTTCACAACCTATAAGAACCAGAATGGTAAGAGCGATGAAAAAGTATTTTATATAGGATTTGAACAGTTGATTGATTGGCATGTCTTTACCTCCTCACGGAAAAATCTATTTTTGTTTAGAAACAAACCGGATACTTCTTTTGGACAATTCCCTGTTTTTTCCGTCGTATCCCGCCACGATCAGTCCCTTTTCAAATTGGGACTGGTTTATCTGTCCATAGATGAAATAGTTGCGCCCATTCAGACTTTCCTGAGGGTCCAGCTTCTTCTGTTCTTCTGATTTACATTGGCTCAGTGTACCGAAGCAGATGATGATATTCTTGACTTGAGCAGCGGTTGAAAGATAGAGATAAGGATCGCTGCCCGTCGGATCAACAGGGGTCAAGGCGATATGAATATCGGAATCAGCGGAGCTGGGTACTTGAGCAGTGGTCTGTGGCGTTTTTGGTATTTCAGTTGTCGGTGTTGGGGGTTTTGTGCCAGCGGGAGCAGGGGATGGTGTAGGTGTCGTTGTCGTTGTTGTGTCAGCTGTGGCTATGGCATTGCCATTTTCCAGCCAGACAGGTTCAGGGAGAACCCCTTTTAGGAAAGCATATGTCGTCGGTAGATTATTTTTAATAAAATTGTAGGAATCTTCCGAACAGTAATAGCTGATATATGCTTCTGCCCAGGCCTCTGCTTTACTGCTTCTGGCATAGCTGCGTATCAGACTGCTTTTGCTGACAAGCTCGGAAAACATGGCATCGAGGTCGTTTGTAAAATTCAGGTTCTTCTGTTTTGCTGTTTCCTGTCCCTTGATTTGGACGGCATGACCAATTTCATGAATCAGGGCAAAAGCGATCATGTCGGGCGTTGTGGAAATCGTCCTGGCCACCCATCCCCTGAAACCGGCTTCGGTCTGGCCCACAGTCAGACGGGTAAGCCCAGCCGCGCCGCCCAGGTTTTCTGCAAAAATACCCTGCAGAATTTTTTTATTATATGTGTAAATCAAATGATTCAGATGAGATTCCGGGACAGCGGTGATGGTATTGTAGAAAACCGGCATTTGGCTGTCTGGATATCCGGATACGAAACCGTCAGGCAGTTTCGATTTGACCTTATCAACCTGCTCTGAATCGAAAGTATGGCAGCGGTAGCTTTTCGGGGTTAGAAATTCGAATGTTGCTCCCTTTCCAGAGGTTTTCCCAAGTGACCCGTCTACTGTGGAGATTACCTCGTGATTTTGACTGCCGCATCCCGCAGCCACCCAAAGAAGTAATCCCACCCGGCATATAAATCGAAGATGATTAACCCCCAACTGAAAAAACACCTTTCCAAAGCGAATATAATTCGGCCTCATGACTTCCCTTTCCTATTGTTTTTCTTCTGATGAATTTTTGTGAAATAATCATCTAATTTGAATGAACCCGTTCGGGATCAAATTTTTTTCATCAAGTTTAAGGAAACCTCGTCCTTCAGGGCGAGGTAGTTCAAGCTAA
>JADFZC010000743.1 GCA_015232735.1 Oligoflexales bacterium
CAGGGCGGGGTTTCGATCCTTCCCATGGGCGGGAACGTAAGGCTTGGCGTCGGCGGGGGGTGAGGGTTCAGGGTTTTTCACGTATAGACTTGTCTTTTTCTATTGACGCTTATCGTAAAATAAAATATGCAGTGCATTATGAAGATGCTGTCTAAATGTTTTTTTGTTTTGAATTTCCTTTTAATTTTCATTCCTGTTGCTTCGGCCAATTTGCTTTGGGATCTGAACCTTGCTAATTTCCATGGGGAAAAACTAGCCATGGATCAGGCAGGTTTTTTGTACGCCGCTGGAACGCAGTATAAAAACAGCTTTGATTCGGCTTTCAGGATTCTCAAACTGACGCGCGAGGGGCAGGTTGTATGGGACAGGTATTTGAAGGGTGGCGATAAAGGCCTCAACATGCTGACTTCGATTGCTGTGGGAGGCGATGGCTCTGTTGTTGTAACGGGTGCAGGGCGTTTGTGTGATGTCGGGTGCAAATATGATTTCATGACCGCAAAGTACGACGCTTCGGGCAATCTTCTCTGGAGGGACCTCTATGACAACGGTACTGGTGCTGAAGACTGGGCCGATGAGATCCGGATGGATGTTTGGAACAATGTGTACATTGTGGGACATAGTTACAATGGCAGCAACTACGATTTACTTGTGATTAAATATGCTCCTGATGGCAGACGCCTTTCAATTTCACGTTTTGATTCCGGTCAGGACGATTCTCCTGAAAGCGCGGGTCAGAGTCTTCAGATTGATATTGACGGGAATGTCTATGTTCTTGAAATGTCGTGGCTGATAAAATACGCGTCAGATGGAACAATGCTCTGGAAGATCCTCTCCGACCGCGCCAGTGCTTTTCAACTTGCGTCCTTTGGAATAGTTCTCACCTCTCCAAGGGGGACAGCCTCTTATGACGGCGCCGGAACTCTTATGTGGCGGGTTGAAGCTGGGGGAAGTACTCTTGCCACGGATACAGCTGGTGGTATTTGGCTTTCAAAAAATGAGTTTGTAAACAATTCCTATACGAGAATCGTGACTTCAAGGCTAACTTCAGGCGGCGAACTTATGTGGCAGCAGGTGTTCGATAGCGGCACAGGAAGGGACAGCCCTTCTTCGATAGTGGTTGATCAGAACCTTAACGCTTTTGTCACAGGAAAAACGGCTTCAAGGCCCTGGCCTTTTGGAAGTTTTTCTTCGGATTTTCTTGTCGTTGCTTATTCGCCTGGGGACGGCACTCCGATGTGGCATGACAGTTCCTTCAAGGGTTGGGGCACTCATGCGCTCCCAGATGGTGCTGGTGGTGTTTACGCCATAGGGACCGGAAGGGTTGCAAGGTTCAGCGGTCGTTGATATATATTGATAATAAACGTTAGGAGGGCAATGAAATGGGCTCAAATGGAAAATCCTGCAAGTGTCATGGAAATGCGGTTTACGGTATTGGGATGATCGGTGCAATGGTTTATTACATCGGTAATGCCCCTTCATTCTGGCAAGGGGTGCTTGGTTTTTGCAAGGCGCTTGTGTGGCCGGGATTTGTTGTTTACAAGCTCATGGAGTCATTGAAGTTGTAGCTCGCTGATTCTTTGCTTCTGGCAGTTTTATTTCGTAAAACCCGCTCTGAATGGCTTTTTTCAGGAAAATAATGTATATTCATGTTTTGAAGGGCAGGTTTTGTCCAGTATTTCTTGTTCTTTGACATGTGGGGGTGACACGGTTTCGACAGAGTGTCTGAGACCGGATGTGCATGCCGGAGGGATGCGAGGCTCCGTATAAACGCGTAAAAAAGTAATCGACAATAGCGATTACGCTCTTGCCGCCTGACCCTACGGGGATTTAGGCGACCGCTGACATGATTGTCTCCTGCGCAGTCATGAAGGCGCAATTGATGCAGGATCGGCGCCAGGTCCGCCCACAGGCCGGATCTGGTTGCGACACAATGTCTGTGTGGGTGCGGGTCTCCCGCCTGTAGGATTGCCCGCACCGGCGCTAAATGCAGGATAAGCATGTAGTACATACGTGTGGATGCGCCCTGGACCCGGGTTCAATTCCCGGCACCTCCACCATATAGGACGTTCTGTGAGTGGAAGCAGAACATCCAATGGTTTTTTGTAAGAATATTCAATGGTTCGATCACGGAGGATCGGGTTGGATAGGACACCTTTTGCAAGTCTGATTTTTTCGAGTGAATTTCCATCCATCTTCATGAAATGTGGTGAATGTGGCCATGCCATTACTGGTGAGTCTGTACTAAAACACAGTGGCAAAACATATGTCTATTACCGCTGTGCTAATCCAAAATGTATGGAACACAAAAAAAGAGTCGTTCAAGATGACCTCTTTAAACAACTTGTATTGGCCTTTGAGCCGCTTAATCGCTGGACGCCGAAGGCAACAGAGCAATTTATCCAG
>JADFZC010000744.1 GCA_015232735.1 Oligoflexales bacterium
TTGTACAGAAAATCCTTGGGAATCGCATTTGCATTGGAGAGTTCCTCCATCAGCTTGACTTTGTTTTCTCCCTGATACATGTCAAATACCGCTCTTCTCTTCTTGCGGTCCAGCTGAGTCAGAACGATGCTCTGGACGACAAGTTTTTCATCGGAAATGAGGTTATAAATCTGCCCGGCATCAAGTTTATTCAGGAAATCAAACTTCTCAGTCGACTTGCTGGTGAGTACCCGGATTTCACTTGCAGTCACCCTGGTCTTCAGTTTTACAAGAAGTTCATACTCCTCCTCGGGCGTGAAACTAAAGCTTGAATTATTGTAATATTCGCTTAATTCGTAAAGATCCCTTTGCATGCTCTGGTCTTTAAGGAGTTCAAAGACGATAAGCTGTCCAAATATATGTACGTATTTTGCGGTTTCCTCGACCCCAAAATCCTTGAGGATGCGGCTGAACGTGTCCTTGGCGACCTTTGGATTCTCCATAAAAAGTTCTGTCAGCTCTTCCTTAAGTTCCCCAAGCTTCATCTTCAGGGTAAGAGAGCCTTTCTGATTTGCCGAGGGCGTGCCTTCTTCCGAAGATTGGCCCTACTCGTCAAAATCTGTCTGCTGCATATCCTCACCATGAAGTGACGAGGCCTCCTTTCCATGGCTTGATATGATCATTTCCCTGGCATCCCTGCTGGCATTATTAAACTTGATTATGATAATTGCCATAAGGGTTACTAAAAGTATAAAACCCGCAAGATATGCTACAAGTTCCTCCGTAGTCAGCCCCAGACCCTCACTTCTGTTCTGACTGCTGACAGTTGCATGTTTTTCAACAGCCGAATTTGTGGTTTCCGATTTTGAAATGCTGTTCGAGCTCAAATTTGAGCTGTTCCTGCTGCTCTCCACTGTTTTTGAGTCCGAACTGTTCTTGCGCTCTTCGACTGAATTTGATGTCGAATTAGTGATAATCTCCTTGGTTCCCGCAAGATCCCTGAACATCACAAGCATCTGCCTGAGTTTTTCCAGACCGTAGGGATCCCTGGAATTCATTTTGAGCCGTTCCTGTTTTTCAATATAGGTTTCAGGGAATCTGATAACGCCTATATTGAAATTGACAGGAGTGACAAACCTTGTCCGTGCCTTCATGATCGCGGAAATCTGATCCCTGGCGCTCTGTTCAAGTTCGCTGTCCATTGTCACATCGATCTCTATCCGGTCAATCAGGAATGCGTTATCCCCATTCATATCCCGAAGAATCTGTGTCTGTGGAACATCAGCCGGAATCACCTGTCCCGCCAGGTTTCCAAAAATCTCCAAGCGTTCAATTATGCACTGGCTTGGGCAGTAATTTTCAATAACCTGATTGAGTTCCGCCATGATCTTCTTTTGAAGGCTTCCCTTTAGGCCGTTTTCGGTCTGATTTTGGTCCGCTGCGATTTTGCGGCTGTCTGCCTCATCCAAATCCCTAAGTCTTTCGAGGCTTCTTTTTGATGTTGAGTTAATGCTTAGATTCAGAGTCCTGGAGCCATCAATATCCCCTCCCAGCCGCCCGGGGGGCGGCTCATCCGCGCTTGTCTTGATTCTCGGCATTTTTATGGAATGCCATGTCACATAAGGCGTCACTCCAAAAGATCTCAAATGAATTTCAAGAATTTTGGTCAGACGCTCAAGATTCACCGACCCGATTCGATCGTCCACCTGAATTTCCGCATTGATCTTCCTGACAATAAGGTTTTTTCTGACCTGGACGCCGGACAGACTTTCAAATCCAAGATCCTCCGGTTCAGGAGGTTCTTCTTCAATGTCCACCTGAATATCAACAAGCTCACAATACCTGCCGCAATACCTTTCAAGTATCGGCATAATCTTTTCACGCGCCCCAAGTTTTGTCTTTTCCCTCAGCCTTTCCATTTCCTTGTCAGCGGATTCACCGTAGCACAGACTCGGGAAAAAAATGAGGCTGGCAAAAAGCAGCTTTAATAGGAATTTGATTTTTCCTGAATTAAAAAGCATACCTTGTTTTCACCTCTGACGGTTTTAGACACAGGCTCTAATACTGGCTTTCGTTTTTCTGCAGGAAAACCTTTGCGCTTGGCGAATTCTGCAGGAATTTATTAATATCTTCAGTCGTGATTGTGGAAAAATCGAGATTGCGCTTTTCGAACCTTTCATGCTTTATGCGCCAGACATTGTCCTGACCTCGCGACCAATAGAGGATTTTTCTTCCTCTCGCCTTGTAATAATTATCCCCGTTAAAATCCTGGTTCATGATCGACATGGCATAATTAACATGAGAAAAAAGTCTTATATCAGTCAGTTTAACACTCATTTTATTGTAACGCGCAAAAACATTTTTCTTGTAGATTCTATATTGCTTCAAGGCTCCCTTGATATTCTCAAAATCGGGA
>JADFZC010000058.1 GCA_015232735.1 Oligoflexales bacterium
GAATCTCTTATTCATCAGTGGGTTGCGGAGATGTTCAGACGGTTTGGACAGCTGTTTTCCGTGATAGATGAGGATAGGTGTGAAGGGGATATCAGATCTCATGGGGTTTCGGCGTTTGGAATGAACCAGTTCGTGATTGTTGCGATGGAATTTTTTCTGAATCACGAAAACAGGTACAGGGAGGCTCTCGCCGTCGATTGGGACCTGATTATAGTGGACGAAGCTCATCACCTGAGGTGGACTCCGGAGGGACCTGATGTAAAGTGGAGGATCGCCGAGGCGCTTAGCAGAAAGACCAGGGGACTCCTTCTTCTGACGGCGACTCCGCAGCAGAAAGGGATAGATACCCAATTTGGCCTTCTCAATCTTGTAGATCCGGAAAGATTCTGCAATTTTGATCTTTTTTTGATTGAACATGAGCGAATGTCCAGGGTTGCCGAAATTGCAGCTTCTCTGAGCAGGGAAGGATTGACGGAAGATATCAAAAAAAGACTTGTTGAGTCTTTTGAGTACGACAACGCTTTTGTGGCTCTTCTGAATTCAGCCGGTGAAAAAGATCTTGAAAAGATTCTGAAAAGTCTTATTGACCGTCACGGGACGGGACGGGTTCTGTTTCGAAACAGAAGGGAAAAACTCAAGGGGTTTCCGAAAAGGGTATTATTTCCCGTAAAACTGAAGCCGCCACAGGCCTATCTGAAAAAACTGAGGGAGCTTGACCCTGACACAATAGATGACATGATTCTGATGGATATAGCTACTGGCAGGAAATCAGACAGGGTCAACATGATTTCCTCTTCAGGCAATACCAAATATAAATGGCTTGTTGACTTTACAAGAAACCTTGGCAGGGAGAAGGCCATCGTTATTTGCCAGTCTTACAGGCAGGTCCTTGAACTTTCAGAATTTCTTGAAAAGACAGAGGGTATTAAAGCCTCCATTTTTCATGAGAATATGAGTGTTGTTGACAGGGACAGGGAAGCGGCCAGGTTTGTGAATCAGGAAGGTTCCAGTCTTTTGATATCGAGCGAGATTGGCGGGGAAGGCAGGAATTTCCAGTTTACGAACAAACTTGTGCTGATGGATCTTCCGAAACACCCTGACCTTTTGGAACAAAGGATAGGGCGTCTTGACAGGATAGGGCAGAAGAGAGAGATAGAAATTTATGTTCCATGGCTTCAGGGTACCCCCGAGGAGGTTCTTTTTTATTGGTATCACGAGGGGCTTTCGGCCTTTGAATATTCTCTCAATGGCATATCCATTCTTCTTGAGGAATATGTTGAGAGGCTTTTTGAAGCTTTTATCGCATACCTTCCGGAAAGCCAGTCCTACTTCGACAGAAAAAATATTTTAAATGAGCTTGTCGCCGATACGGCCAGGTCTGCCGATGAACTCAGAGATGCCAACAGGCAGAGCGTTGACCTTCTTATAGACATGAACTCATTCAATGGAGAACTCGGCGGGCACATGGTAGAAATGATCGATGAGAACGATGATGATACCAGCATAGAATTTTTCATAAGGTCCATGTTTGACCATTATGGCGTAAATTATGAGGAATATGATAATCGGGGTTCGCTGATTGTGAGGCCTGATTCTCTGATGTTTATCGAACAGTTTCCGGGTTTTGAGGGATGCGACGAGATTACGGTCACATTTGACAGGGAAATTGGACTTAAGAGGGAGGATATTACCTTTTTAAGCTGCGATCATCCCATCGTTGAGAGTTCACTGAATCTGCTTATCGAGAGAAACGAGGGTATAGCCTCAATCTGCAAATGGGTGAATTCACCACAGGGCTACGGGGCAATTATAGAACTTTCTGTTGTTCTTGAGGTCGCAGGTCCGAAACATCTTGGGCTGGGGCGTTATTTGCCGATCAGCGTCAAGGAATTTGTCTTCAATCATCAGGGCAAGCCTGTAAAGGAACATTATCATAAAAACCATCCGACGGTCCTTTCGGAACTTTCCTCTGAGGAAATTCCACCCAACCTTGACAGGGTCAGGGAGTTTCTCGAACCTATAGTTGCAAAGGCTTTGGACAAGTCAAGAGGGTGGACGGAGACAAAGGTTGCAGTTGCCTTGAAAACTGCCAAAAAAGAGCTTGAAGGGGAACTTGACAGGCTGAGAGCCATGGCACAGATTAATCCGAATATCACCCCCGTTGAGATTTCAGAACTTGAGAAAAAACAGGAAGAAGTTCTGTCCCACCTGCGAAAGGCTTCCCCGCGTCTTGATGGTATCAGACTGATTTTTACAAGATAGATAAAAAAAGCTCCGGCTTTGATGATTTATTAGGCGGTCCAGATTCCTGGATTATCAGCTCTGGTTTCTGTTTTTTTATAGTGTTATGCTATATTTGAAATAACAGGGAGGTGATATTAATGAAGAAGCATACAATCGTGGAGGGGTCGAACGGTTTTACGGCATATGTAAACGGTATAAAATGGTTGCTGGGGCACTACCGTTATGTTTTTCTGCTTTTTATCCCGTTTGTGGTCGGTTTCGCCTTCTTTTTCTTTTGGACAGGGTATTTTTTCAGCCATCAGGATACAGTTCTGGGGTTTGCCATGTTTGCAAAGCCTGATGCCTGGTATTGGGTACCCCTGTACTATCTTGCAAAGCTTTTTATTTATCTCGGGATAGTAATTCTTTTGGCACTTTCGAGCATAATGCTGACCTCTGTTGTGTCAGCGCCGATTTATGAAATTGTTTCCGCTGCAGTCGAAAGGGAACTCAATAATGGCCATGTCGGGGAAATCAGCTTTGCAAAATCTGTTTTGCTGGTGAAAGAGGAGTTCAAAAAAGCGATATTTATCCTGTTTGTGTCAATAATAATACTTGTTATACCTTTTTTGAATATTTTTTCCATTTTCACGTCAGCTTTCTTTTTGGGGTGGGAATTTTATGATTTTCCAATGGCAAGGCGAGGATGGAGTTTCGGCAAAAGGCTTAGATATGTGGCTAAGGACTGGATCAAGGTTACGACATTCGGACTTTGGCTGATGATACCGTTTTTGCAGATTGTCATGATGCCTCTGGCAGTTCCCGGCGGTACGATACTTTGTCTCTCAAGGCTCAAAAAGGATGGCGATATTTAGAAGCTCATTTTTACCGCATCCTGGAACGGGTGTACATGCCAGCATCGGAAATCTGGCTCTCCGACCAGCCGCCGTCCTTGCCTGCCCCCCCCTTGAGAAGAGCCGATGATTCGCCTTTGTCGGATAAGGACCAAGCGGTCCAGCTTATTTTCATTGAATCAAGGTAATCGAGCCATTGTTTGGTTTCATTAACAAAGACGCCGCCGTTACCGCTGGAGGTGCTCATTCCCCATTCTGTGACGAACAGGGGAAAACCGCTCTGGATAGCTTTTGTCGCCCTGTCCCTGAGCCACGCTCCATGCGTTCCGGCATAAAAGTGGAGGGCATACATGACATTTTTGCTGTTGCTCAGCGGGGAGCCTGCCATTTCATCCACTCTTTGACTCCATTCGGCTGTTCCAACGATAATGATAGAGTTGGGGGCATTTCCCCGAATCACCCGAATAACTTCTTCAGCGTAGGGTTTTATAGAGTTTGACCAGTGTGCTCCGCCATTTGGCTCGTTGCACAGTTCATAAATAACATTTGGCGTATTTTTATATTTTGCCGACATTTCCCCGAAAAATTCCTTTGATTGACCTAAATTCGACATTGGATCATTATCGCTTAGAATATGCCAATCGATGATGGCGTAAATACCTTCAGCAATAGCCGCATCGACTCCCTCTATTACCTTGTTTTTCAGGTTCTTGTTGGAAAGATATCCACCTTCTCCAGTGTACATAGCAAGCCGGATTACGTTTGCGTGCCAATCATTTTTAAGCCATTTGATTGAATTGCGGTTAATAAAATGGCCAAACCATTGAAGACCGTGGGAGCTTGGACCTTTCAGCTGGATGGGTTGGCCGAGCTGGTTTGACAGCTGGCTTTTTACTATTTTCAGCATGCCGTTTCTGGCTACCGGGCTGCCTTGAGGCGCGTTATTGCCCAAAGGAGGTGGGACTGGGGAATTGCCTTCTTCTGAACCGTCCGAATAGACCGGGTTGATTGCTGTCGGGATGTTTTCACCTTCAGTGCTATGGTTTTCTCCATTTATTGAATTGTCCTGGCCTACGGGAAGTTCATTGGATTGGCAAACTGTTATCGTGATGCTGTTTTCGCCTGGAACCAGGTTTTTATAGTTCGGCTTTGTCGACGGTTTGCTGCAAAAACTGTTCGACAAAATCTTTGTGTCCCCGTTTATATAGTAATCCAGTTCAAAGAGATAGTTACCGGGAATCAGATTATCGATATTAGGATCTTCTCCCTTTTGGGCTCGCTGTTCAATCCTGTTATCAGGATTGTTCTCCTCAGTGAGAGTCAGTTTAAGATAATCATAGGGATATTCTATTTTATTTGAAATGGTTACACTTGCAAGTTTGCCTGAATTTTCAATGTCTTCGATTCTCAGGCCCTTGGCTGGGCTGCAGAATGTGAGAAGCATGAGGAATGCAGCTGGTGAGCTAACCCATTTCAAGGCGTTGCGAAAGGTGACTTCTTTCCCCCATTTTGCCGGGGTTCTTTCTTGGTTCTGATATAGGTTCAAGACTTTTTCCTTCTCAAGACAGCAGCCATTTTCCAAATTCATGTCAGATACTGCTTAAAAACAGCGGCAATCGGCACGATCGCAACATCTGTACCTGCTATAATATGTTGATAAAACGGGATATTTAGCTCTGAAAAGTGTCTTAATATTTTTCGATGTCAATCAGCTGAACAAAAATGAAGTATTTCAGTTGTACCTGCTGAAAAGTCACTTAAACAGTCTCCGGCGCTTTCAGTGTCCGGAATGTAATTGGAATATATTGCTGGCGGCAAATGTGTCAGCTGGCAAATTAAACATTCACCTGCCGGGGCATGTGGATTTATTCAGCCGACTGAAGTCGGCAGTACATTTGCTGGCAGGTGCCATTTAAAAACAAAAAAGCCGCCGTTAATTATTTATAACGGCGGCTTTCTTTTGCTTTGCTAAATTAAACCATATCTTTTAAACGCTTAAGAGCGACTGCCCTTACGGTTTTCGAAGCTGGCTTGGCTTTGAATACGGTTTCCTGGCCGGTAAAAGGATTGATGCCTTTTCTTTCCTTTGTGGCTGGTCTCTTCTTCTCGATCATCTTGACAAGGCCCATGAAATTGAATTTCTTGTGTCTGCCAAGTTCTACTTTGATGATTTCTTCTACGTCTTCAAAAATGGAGGCAATTTCTTTTCTTGGGAGGCCTCTTCTTTTTGAGATTTCGCCAATCATCTGGGTCTTGGTTTTTGGCTTGTTTTCCGCCTTGAAAGGAGCTGTTGAAACTACTCTTTCATGGTGAACGGGTGCCTTTTTGCTCGCATGCTTCTTGTGGGCAGGCTTTTTGTGAGCCGCTTTTTTGTGAGCTTTTTTTGGGGCCGCTTTTTTCTTTGCTTTCTTTTTGTCTGCCATGGATTAAGTGTCCTTTATGTGCTGTTTATAAAAGATAATCACTACTGTTATGTTAATGCGATATATTTGCTTATAACATAATGCTTTAAATGATGACTAGATTTTTTTTTTTTTTCAATCATTTTTTTTTGCTTTTTTCCCGGGATTTATAGGGAAGCCCTCTTTGGGCTCGATTTTAAAAGCCGCTACATGGGTTTCATAATGGCTGTGCCATCGCTCGATTTCCTCCAAAAGCGGTTCCGGGGAGCGGCTGTTTATCACGATCGACAGGTGTTCCTTGCGGATAAACCCTTCAATCACGGCTTTTTCTATAAACTTGATCAGGGGATCGAAAAAGCCGTCTATATTGAGGAATGCGCATGGCTTTTTATGTACAGAAAGCTGCGTCCAGGAGATCACTTCGGTTATCTCCTCAAGGGTTCCAAACCCTCCGGGAAGGGCTATGAACGCATCGGACAGGCTTGACATCAGGGCCTTTCTGTCATGCATTGTAGCCACCTCCAAAAGCTCGGTTATTCCTTTATGCCCAAGTTCCAGGTCATGCAGAAAGGTTGGGATTACCCCTATGACCTTTCCCCCTTTGGATAGAGCGGCATCGGCTGTTATACCCATGAGGCCGATGCTTCCCCCGCCATAGACAAGTTCATATCCCCTCTGGGCAATCAAATTTCCAAGTTCGATAGCGGCCTTTTCAAAAAGAGGGTTTTTGCCGCTGTTTGATCCGCAATAGACACAGATTCTTTTCATAAGTCGTTACTCCAATATGCTGTCCATATATGTTGGCAAACCTGGCACTGAAGGACCGGGGATCTAATCAGGAGAGGCTTTAAGCCTCTCTCATGATTATATTTAGCTTGAAGGGCCTCGTCCTGAAGGACGAGATTTCCTTAAACTTGGTGAATGTCGGTTTTTCAGCTCCTTTGCTCAAATTTACGGTATCCGGTCCTGTTGACAAGTGATACCCGATAATGATTAGATCCTTTACATTTTGTCCATTTCCTTAACATTTTTTGAGATCTCCTTTTAAAGATATTAGAGAGTTAGGTCAAGCCACAAATTTGCATTGGACTTTGTGAGAGGAATATTTATGGGCGAAGTTCCATAAATCTGGATTTGGAAGTTGTATTATTTGAATCAGGATAGGAAGGTGTTTATGTTTGTTCGTGGATTTGGGTTGATCTGTCTGCTATTGCTAATTGAGCTTTCTTTTACAAATTGCAACAAAAAAAGGGATCTGGTTACGGACCCCGAAAAGTCCCCGGCGCAGGTCGAGTGTGAAAAACTTGACCAGAGTACATATAAGTGGGATGTCGTAAAAAACCAGTGTATTAGAAAGGAAGAACCCGCCGCTCAGTGCGATCAGGGTAAAATCCTTAAAGAAGGCATATGTGTCGATCAAAACGGCGAGGCGCCCAGCAGAGCCAGCATAAACGTGAATCCCAGTTATATTGACCCCAGCAAGCCCCAGCAGCCAAAGAATTAATTTCTGGTCAGAGAACAGTATTCCCGGGATATTCTTGCCCCCAATTCGGCATTATTGCAGACAAGGGCGATATTGGCATCCAGGGAAGCACCTTTTGTCGCCTTCACGATATAATCAAGAAGGAACGGGGTTATGTTTTTCCCCCGTATGCCTTTGCTGTGTGCCTCTTTTAACGCCTCTTCTATAGTCTTCCCTATTAAATCCTCGTCAAGAGCCTTTTCGTGGGGTATCGGATTTGAGACAAGTACACCCCCTTTGAGTCCGACTGACCATTTTGAATTTAAAAAATCGGCGATTTCCTCAGGTGAGTTCATCCTGTAAAGTACTTTTTCCCCGCTTGTCCTGGTATAAAATGCCGGAAATTCGTCGGTCTGATAACCAAGAACCGGAACTCCCAGGGTTTCAAGGTATTCCAGTGTTTTGGGGATATCCAGTATTGATTTTACGCCGGCTGAGACCACCGCCGTGTCTGTATTGGATATTTGAAGCAGGTCCGCGGATATGTCCATGGTAGTCTGGGCCTCTCTGTGAACACCGCCTATTCCCCCTGTTACAAAAACCCTTATCTTTGCCAATTGGCAGCAAAAAAGAGTGCCGGCTACCGTGGTGGCCCCGATTTTTTTTTGGGACATGACGTAAGGAAAGTCCCTGATACTGACTTTTATGACGTTTTTTGATGAGGCTATCATTTCGATATGGTCGGATGAGAGCCCTATTGTTATTTTGCCGTCAATGATGGCAGTTGTAGCCGGAACCGCACCATTTTTCCGTATTATGTTTTCAAGCGTAAGTCCGACTTTGAGGTTTTCCGGATATGGCATTCCATGGGCGATTATTGTTGACTCCAGCGCCACTACCGGTTTTCCTGTGTTAATGGCATCGTTAACCTCATCGCTTATCCTGATTCGGGATGAATCGTTAAAATTCAAGCTTCTTCCCCCTTATTAAACTGTTTTCCAAAAAGGATGGTCCTGGGAAAGGACCGACTTGGATGATTTGACGGTTTCAGCAGCCAGTTTTTGAGCAAAATCAGCCGCTTTTTCTAGCGTGCTGCCATGAATCAGTCCATATATTATCCCTGCGGTAAGAGCATCTCCGGCTCCACTGACATCCTTGACCTCAAGGGCCGATATATTTTTAGCGGGCAGGTATCCTCGGCCCGTGTTTCCGGCATACCATTTAAGACCCCTTTCACCCATTGTGATTACCATATTTTCAAGGCCGCTTTCGTGGAATATTTTAAGATCATCCCCGCCTCCTATGGCAAACAACTCTTCCGCTTCCTCCTCATTAAGCACAAGCAGATGGATTCCGGCAATATTTTTTGGCAATTTCCGTGATTTTATCCGAGATACCGGGTTTATTACGAGTTTTTGACTTGTCCTTTGCATAAGGGAGATTATTTCGGTCAGGGACTCAGAGGGAAGGTTGGTATCAATTATGATATATTCATATAGATTAATGTCTTTGAATATTTTTTCCAGGATGTTGGGAGTTATGGCATCACATATTTTTGTGCAGGCCAGTCCCAGGTGAAGATTTCCATTTTCGTTAAGGACGGCCGCATAAGTGCCGGTAGGTTCGGTTTCAGATTCAAACAGGAATGAGTCGTTGATACCCAGCGATTTGATTCT
Source organism: Oligoflexales bacterium (assembly GCA_015232735.1). Next base: position 8,618 of record JADFZC010000058.1, read on the forward strand.
TCTTCTCAACCAGACCCCGTTTTCGTCAGTGCCTATCATGCTTGCCATAGTCACATTGCATTTCAGTCGCGCCAGATTTTTGGCCATGTTAAGGCCGACTCCGCCCATTGATTTGACCTGTTCGGCAGGGTTGGAACTTCCTAAAATAAGTTTTTGGTGTGGAAAATATTTGAAATCTACAAGAGCTGCGCCGATTACGAGGATTTTTTTTTCAAGCGGGTTCATGGTTTGATAAAACTCCATTTGCTTTGGACTTTCCGTCCCGGTTTTTGCTGTGGACCCGGGATGGCTTTCGACCATCTATAGTAAAGCAATAAGCTATTATTATGATAAAGAATGATTTTTTGGAAGCAGTTCCTGTTGACATCACCAGATATTTTGCGGGAATGCTCTGTTTACTGGTTTTCAAAGTAGCTTAGAATTGTGAAATGAGGCCAAAATTTCTTGTTGATTTTGACTGGGTATGGACTGATTTGAGAGGACAGACCCATGTATAGAAGGGTTCTTAGATTTTTGTGCCTTCTTCATAATACAGGACTTCAATTCGTGATCCGGCTGGCGGAGGCGGATCCATCGTGATTACCTTTTCCTTGTCGTCAAAATTCCATTCTCCGGTATACTGCTTGCCGTCGACTGTTATTTCTACGGTGTCCGTTTTAACGGTTTTGCCGATGGGAAAGGACTTTTTCAGGGGTTCATCGATACTGTAATTCACAACGACCTTTGTCTTCTCCGGAATATTATCGTTGAAAATGATCAATTTTCCTTTTTCGTCCCAGTGATATTTTGATTCTTCAATTGAGTTGTCGTCAAATGTTACCTTTATCGAATCCAAAAGAGGGGTTTTCTGCAGGGGTACCGTGTTCCTGAATTCTCCTGATTTGCCTACGGTGTAGGTAACTTCAAGCTGACTTCCGGATGAAGGGACTTCCGTAAAAGTTACCGTAGTGTCTTTTATGGTATATTTGGTCCAGGGCTGTCCATTCAGCGATATTTTAAGTGAACCTGGGTCCGGTTCGCTTTGAAGCTGTATTTTTGTTTTGAGCATCTGTGCCAGGTTTGAAGAAATCGCCTTCATTGTGGGCGTAAAATCTGCATCGGCTATTGATCCCATGTGCCCTCCGGTTCTGGTCACCAGGTTTGCATAACTGTAACCTTTATATGCTCCCTGAGGTACCTGATTGTCAGGCGTCGATGGCATGGTTATTATTCCATAGAATCGGGCGGTTTCTCCGAATGTTCTGATCGAACTGATATAATTCGCGAATTCCGCTTCCCAGTCTCTTCCGTCCCCGCAGCTTCCGTTTTGCGAACAGTTGTTTTCATCGGTGACAATGAATACTGATAAGATTGAATTTTCTCTGATCCATGGTGTTTGGTCCGGAATACCGTTTCCACCCGAGAGGCATCCTCCCTTCAAACCCAGAAGCGCATTCGGCAATCCTCTTTCCATTCCATTTCCCCCCGTTCCGGCTTTTATAGCTTTCTCATATTTGGCCTGAGCATTCGGATCTGATTTTTTGATAAGATCCCGAAAGCAGTGAGGAGTAGCATTATAATCCATATCCCTGTGGGTTGTTACAACAGAGATCTGCCAGTCAGAATTGGATATTTCGGATAAAAGAGGTGGCATCCTTGAGGCAACGCTGACCTGGTCATCCCACATGGAGTCGGAATTATCGATTACTATAAGCAGATCCAGAGGCGGGGTTATTTGGTTAAGAGTCTGCTTTTGGGGTGATCCGAGGGAACCTTGAACATAGGTCTCGCTTGAATTTTGGTACTTTATTTGATCGAATTTTACTGAGATCTTTGGTGGCGGAGGTGTCGCCGGGCTTTTTTTGGTATTTCCTTTGAAAGTATTACCGCCGCAAGAGATCAAGGTCATTACTGTTAGAAGGTTTATCGTATAATTATTAGCTAGATTCATAATTCAAATCCCTGTTTTTTTGTAAATTGCATCAACGGGTCAGCAGACAACAGCACTCAGACGGTCTCAGGTCAGCAATTTTTGTGCCAGATGGCGAATGGGGTTTTGGTTGGATTTAATTAAAGAATTTATTTGCCCAATTTGGGAATTGACAGCTTATTTTACATTTTGACGTTTTTTGTCTTCAATTTATTCATGTACTGTTTGAAGTTACTATTAATATGCCGATATTTCCAGTTTTTTATTATATTGCAGAATATATGGAAATATCTACATTTAACAATGAATGCAACAGGTATCGTGCCATAATCAGTCGCAGGCGCTGAAAGCGCCTGCGACTGATTATGGCGAACCCTTAGCTTGCATAGGATCTGTTACGAAATATTA
>JADFZC010000745.1 GCA_015232735.1 Oligoflexales bacterium
CCTCCTTACAGCCTCGAAAAAAAGCATTGCCGCGATACCTATAAGAACCGCTGAATTAAGAAACGCGGCGATTATCTCGGCTCTCTGGTAGCCGAATGTTCTTTCTTCGGTCTCGATCCTTTTTGTGAGCCGTACGGCAATAAAACTGATCCCCAGAGAGATGGTGTCGCTGAGATTATGGAGCGCGTCAGACATAAGAGCCAAAGATCCGGACAGAAATCCACCTGCGACCTGCACGATTGTTATTAACAGATTTATCGCCACCGATGCAATCAGCCTTCCCTCGCGGGATCCTCCGAAAAGCGGTCTGGGTCCATGTGAAGAGTGATGGTCGTGATGACTGTGGGAACAATGATTCATTATATTTTTTATCTCCTATTTAAAAATATATTTACTTAAAACATCAAGATGCTGACCCCGAGCCTGCCTGTTGCATTTTCCCCGAGATATGGACTCCCGGCAACCCATCCAGGGCTTTTTTTCTCCACCTCAAAATAGGCATCCGTCCTTTTAAAAACCGGAAAAAATAGCGTAACCCTGCCGAGTCCGCCCAATTTCGAGTGTTTATCATCGAATCTCTGATGTGCCGGCTGTTCCCATATACCGAGCCTCACAGAAACGGCATTAGGCAAAAATCCATTGCTCCCAAGTCTGTATTTTCTCAACTCAACGGAAAGACCGGGAAGCGACAGTTTTTTATTATGATAATTGAGAATCGTGAAAAAAAGGCTTTTATCGCCTGTTTTTAAAAAAATATTTGCGTTAACCGTATAGCCGAATGACGTAAGATAGTGCTGCAGAGTGCCGTTTATCTTCCCTCCCTCCCCATCCAGGGGCCAATGATCGATCCTCCAGATTATGGGGTCTATAAGATTAAGAAGCTGAAGGTTCCCCTGCAGGGAAAGAAAGCGCTTTTCATCGGAAGTCAGATCTGATGCCTTTCTATATCTGTTTATTCCTGTTCCGCTGGGATGGAGCCCTCTTGCCTCGTAAGGCTCATCCGGCCTGAAAAGATCGTAAACCCAGCTGGTGAAATCATGTCCCACGAAATCCCGCTCTTTGATCGTGGATTCCTTTTGATTCATTTCATCTGTCAGCGTGTCAGAGCTGTGAGTGGGCCCCGACGCCACATAAAAATAGCTGTTCAGATAGCTGTACAGATACGTAAAACCATGGTATTGGGCCACGTTGTCGAAAAAAGCCGCTTTTTCAAGATTCAGCACCAGCTGCGACTGTCCCTCTATTCCCGCAGCGGGAAGCCGCACCATATCCGCTGGATGATCGCGTTTTAATGCTATAAGATCCTCATCATTCACATGGGAAACGGAAATCGTGGTGGCAAGGGGTCTGAAATAGTAAACATCGTTAAAGCTGCTGATACCATAGCGTCCCATCACCGCCCTGTGAAACTCCTCGTGCAGCCAGGCGTCAAAAGGCGGCAGGGCGGTTACGCTTATATCAAGCCCGACAAATGCCATGCCACCCCAAAAGCCTTTCCAGTCACCTCTGTATGGATTTACAAGACGGCCGAACACATGATGAATTGTCTGAAAGGAAGCGGCAGTTATATTTAACGACTGTTCCATCGAGGGCCATCCGCTTGGAATGCTGTTGAAAGGTGATTCATAGGCCGGAAAATCAATTGTGTAACTCGAATATGCCTTTGGAAAAGATGCTGTTTCGCAGATTGAAACTTCTGACGCAAAAAGAATCATCATGGAAAACAGAAAAACAGTGTGCACTATCCGGTTTTTGGCAACCATCCTGGACATAAGTAAAGGATCTCCATAGGAATTTCAACATACTGCGGGCCGGCCTTTTGACATGCGGCATTAAGCTCATTCTGCACTGAAAGCCGTAAGCCAAACAGCTCCACGCCTTACAAGTTTATCTCAAGTATTTTGAGTGAACAACACTATAGGAACGCTGCTCATAAGGTTTAAATGCAAAGGCAGGTCATTACCGGCAATCTGTGGCCTTGTAATAATGGGTATCATAGATTGTCTGGCCCTCGCATTTGATGGTATCGCATCTGTCCAGATTGCCTTTACACCATCTGCAGCTGTCACTTAAGGCGACAGCAAGGGGGCGGTTTGTAACTTCCCTTACGTATTTGGACGAACCGGGGGGATAAATATAGCAGTAATAGGTCTGATGCTCCTCCCAGCCGCCCGATTTAACGTAACTCGCTCCATCTTGATGGCCGAAGTTGCCGCAGCCGGCCGAAGTTGCCGCAAATATGCAGGAAACAATCACTTCTTTTATTTTTTTGCTCACGGGTACCCCTTTTAGGAAATTGGATCACGCCCTCTGATATCAAAAGCATATGATCATACTATGTATTAAGCTAAGAGCGAAATGCCAAAAACGAAAAAGAAAAAGCCAAAAATCGG
>JADFZC010000746.1 GCA_015232735.1 Oligoflexales bacterium
GAATTTGCGCAGCGTCCCTCCGGTGGTTACCGCAATACCGTTTCCAACATTCGGAATATTCGCGGTCGAATCCGCCCCGACAGTTTTTTCTTCACCGTCAGCCTGCTTGTTTAACGTGGAAACAGCACCAACAACCCAAAGATGATATCCAAAGCTGTTTTGTGCCAGACTGAACATGAACACCCCTAGCGCAATTCTTCCGACCAATTTCATAAATCCCTCCTTTTTGTATTAAAAGCTTACTGCAAGAGCCCTCGATATCCGTGAAAAACCATACGATTTAAAAATTGTGCTCATCCGAAAGCGCTGGTTTCCAAACATGGACAGGTATCCTCAGACAAGGGATAAGCTGCAATAACAGCCCTTTGCCGAATGATCACCCGGAAACGGAGCGATGATAACACCTGTTTTCGGATAAAAACTAGATAGTAATTTGTAATGGCTCAATTTATTATAACCCATTTTGATGGGAAAATGCCTTGAGCAGAAAAAAATGTGTTTTTTTAAAAAATGATCAGCTTTCGGCAAAAAATCTCCAGAGACATATCACATTGAAAACATATTTTATTTTTATGTTTTTTTGATGGATTTATATTTAGATGCAGATGACCGGCATGACTTTGTCACATTGGGTAATACTACCTAAGCATTAAACCTGTAACCGACAGCAGGTTCTGTGATAATCAATTCCGGCTTGTCCGGATCCTTTTCTATCTTTTGGCGCAAATGACCTATATAAACTCTCAAGTACTGGGTATTTTCAGAAGCTTTGGGCCCCCATATTTCAGACAGCACCTGCTTGTGCGTAAGAACCTTTCCCGCGTTTTGCGCAAGAAGCTTAAGAAGATCATATTCGGTATGGGTGAGTTTTACCTCGGTGTTTTCGACAAGAACCTTTCTATGTGCAATATCGATCTCAAGTCTCCCGAATGCGAGTACAGGCTCAGACTGACAGGATTTGCCGATCCGGCTCAAGGCGCGAAGTCTCGCTAGAAGCTCTCCCATGCTGAACGGCTTGCGCACATAGTCATTTGCCCCGCTGTCAAGAGCGTTGACGACGCTAAAATCGTCATTGCGGACAGACAGTATCAATATGGGTTTTTCATACCAGTTTCGAAGTTCCTTTATCACTTTCTGGCCATCCATGTCTGGAAGACCCAAATCAAGAATAATCATGCCTGGATTGTTCGTTGCTGCAAGAGAAATCCCCTGGGAGGCAGTCTCCGCCTCGATGATACTGTAATCATGCGATTCAAGTGCGGCCTTTAAAAGCCTTCTGATCTGAACTTCATCGTCAATTACAAGAATTGTACCGTTTTCCGCACTCATTCAATTCACCTTCAATGGAATGTATATGGAGAACACCGCTCCTGTTTCAAAATGATTCTTTGCTGTAATTTTCCCATGTTGAAGCTCGATGAGATTCTTCGCTATTGAAAGGCCGATACCAAGTCCCCCTGTTTTTTCGGGCCTGCTCCGATAAAACTTCTCGAAAATTCGCTCGGGAGGCACATCTTTTGGCAGTCCCGGCCCATAATCTCTTATATCCATTTTTAAGAATGATTCCTCCACTTGCGTCCTTATTTCAATCCCCTTGTCCTCAGGGCTGTAAAAAAGGGCATTATGAACCACATTTAAAATCGCCTGTTCCAGAAGCACAGGATCGCAAATAATGTCATAGCCTCCGCTGTTCAATGAAATTTCAACCATCCTCTTTCTGCCGCTAAGTTCATCGATTCGCTCAAGCAATGAGCCTATCAAATCACCTATGCTCCATGCATTCAGCCTTGGCTTCAACATTCCGGATTCAATCCTGGTCATATCAAGCAGATTTTCCACAAGCCTTTGAAGTCTTGATGATCCGGCAAGTATCTCGCCCAAAAGATCCTCTGTCGCTTTTGCATTCGCTTTGACCGCAGGATCAAGCATGGCTGAAGCGGACCCCTTTATTGCGGCCAGGGGAGTCTTGAGTTCGTGTGACACCGAATCAATAAGCGTCCTGTATAATTTTTGTGTCTCTTCCAAAACGCGTATATTTTCAGAGTGCTTATGGAACGCTTCCCGATACAGCGCCGAAGAGATAAGATGAGATAATGTCTCAAAAAGGGACAACTCCTCACTCTCCATAACTGAAATGTTTTTTGCATTGATCCCTATGACTCCTATTGCCCCGTCTTTGCTTGAAAGAGGAAGATAATATCCATCCGCGGCCGATAACGTATCAGTAAAACGACCTGCCGGCCTGTTATTTTCAAGAACCCATTTGACGACCGCCTCCTCTTTTTCACTGTAGCCGAAACCGCTCTTAGACGTCACAAAAAGCCTCGTATTTTTTTCAAAAGGCCCTGACAGAAATATCACAACATCCTGGTTGAATGTTTTATTGACAT
>JADFZC010000747.1 GCA_015232735.1 Oligoflexales bacterium
AATCCCTATATCCTCCGAGAGCCTTTTGAGGTCGGGCCGCCTTGGATACTCCTTTTCTATTTTCCCAATGTTTGTCGCTTCATCTTTTTTATCTTCAAATTTCCGATCTGACAAAAGAAGTCTTTTCGTCCTTGGATACTTTCTGTAGAGTATTTCCATCAAATCCATGTCCTCTTCGGACTGTCCTGGATCAAGGCCGCTCAGGACGCAGCGAAAATCGCTCTCCTCAAGAAGTCGAAGGGCCTCTCCCACCTCTTTTGCGCTTTTGACTTCGATCCCCTCGGATCTCATATGATCGCAAATCCGTGAAAGCGTCTCATCCTCGCTATCCACGACAAGAAGGTCAAAAATCTTCCTGTTGATTTTGTAAAGCGGAAACTCGACCCCGAAAATGCTGCCAAATCCCACCTTGCTGCTGACAAACACCCTGCCTCTCATCGATTCAGTGAGTTCCTTTACAAGGGCAAGGCCAAGCCCCGTCCCTTCCGGCTTGTTTTTTACAGAATCCTCCACCTGAAAATAGGCATTGAACAGGTTTTCAATCTTGTCTTCAGGTATCCCGGGGCCCTCGTCCTGAACAGAAATTACAACCTTGTCATTTTCCACATATTGGGATACTGAAATCAGGCCTCCCTCGGGAGAATATTTAAGGGCGTTTGTCAGGTAGTTGAATATGATCTTTTCAAGCGCGTCTATCTGTCCCAAAATGATCGCCTCGAAATCGCGGCGCACATCCAGGAAAAACCTGACATTGCGCGCAAAGCATGTCGGCATCAGATAAGCCGCACATGTTTCGAGAAAATCCCCAATCCTGATCGGTTTAAGCCTGAGTTCAAGCTTTCCCGAGGAAAGTTTCTGGAAATCAAGCAGCTGGTTCACCAGGCGAAGAAGCCTTTTTGAATTCTTGTACGCGACCTGAAGCTCATTGTCCCCCGGCGATGCACCTACCGCCCGTTCAAGGGGATTCAGGATAAGAGTCAGGGGGGTTCTTATCTCATGGGATACATTCTGGAAGAAACGTGATTTGATCTGGTCGAAATCCTTCAGCTTGTCATTGGCCGTTTTGAGTTCCCTGATCTGATCCTTCACTTTTTTTCTGAGTTCGATGTTAAGTTCATTTATATCATCCCGCAGTATCTTCTGATCGTTCATGGTCTTTGCACCCACCGCAAGCGAAAGGAGAACCATTTCAATCGAGGAGCCTATCTGAAATCCGTAAAATGTCATGAAATTTGAGGGAAGTACGCCAAACATCCTCGAAGCGCCGATAAAGGCGCCCACAAACAGGCAAAAGAATGCAATCAGATAGAACTTCGCGGATTTCTCCCCTTTATAGAGACAATATGCGCCCATTACGGCAAGATATGGCATGCATGCGATGACGATGGCTGTGCATGCCCTGCCGGAAACCTTGTAAGGGACAAAAAACGGGATCGTCATCAACAGGCCCGACCATGCGATAAAAACATAGGAAAACTTGTGAAATATCGGAGCTGCCGAGCTTGTGTTCAGGTAACTCATTGAGAATATGCAGAGCCACATCACGGCTATTCCAATCCCCAGGGGAATAGCCAGTTCAGTCACCGCAGGGTAGGCCGGCCACAGGTATTGGAATGCAAACCCGCTTATCGACGACTGCAGGAGGAAAAAACCGGCAAGATAGGCGATGTAATAGAAATAGTTCCTGTTTTGCGTCATAATCCCCAGAAAGAGGTTATAAAAAAACATGACGATCAGCACCCCGTTGTAGAAAAAATGTGCCGCATACTCATTTTTCTTTTCAACGGCAAACTTCCTGACCGACCATAGAATCAAAGGCACCTGGATGGATGAGGCGCTTTTTACCTTGAGATAATATGTATTTGTTTTCCCGGGCTTCATATTTATCTGGAAAACGGGGTTTATATATTCATATGCCCTCTGACTGAAAGGCATAAGGCTGCCGGCTTTCTCGGATCTGTACCTTCCATCCCATCCTGCCTGATAAAATTCAAGTTCGTTCAAAAGAGGATATCCCGCCTCGAGTATCCTTTCCCCGGGGTCATCCATCTCGCACTTGATCCTTATCCTGAACCAAAAGGCGGAAGATGAAAATCCGAAGTTAGGCACGTCAGTTATGTTTCTCTTCCAAAGTCCCTCATTTTTTTCCGAAACGGCATCCTCTGCTGTAAACATATTGCCTTTGTCTTCGATGTATTCCAGATACGGCCCCAAAATCCGTTTTTCATCCGATCCGCCTATTGAGACATACGGATGATCGCTGGCGGCGGGCGATTCGGCAGGGAAGGACTCTCGTTTCAACGAATCATTGTACATTATTGTATACAGGAAGTAATAAATAACAAATGCGGTGCAGGCTCCCACTGCGAAAAGAAACGGATACAAATG
>JADFZC010000748.1 GCA_015232735.1 Oligoflexales bacterium
ATCTATTTTTATAAGATTTGATGATGGAGTAACGGGCTGCGGGTCGGGCACGGGCACGGGGTCTTCGGCTTTGACAAATGTATACAAAACCAACGTCAATTTCCCCCGCCCGTCTTTCCCTCTGCCCGAGTCAAATCCCCGCTTTTTCCCGGCATCCGCAGAAATATCAAATTCTTAACAAACTATTATAAAATCAGCCCCGTTTTTTGCATGGGCGCATGCGTACCGCACGATCGTTAAGTCCAATGCAAAGGGATTTAACCTTTATTAGTAACGTATCGAATGATGAACTCTATTTATAGGTGGAAGATGTTATACTTGACAGTTCTGATTATCTCTCTTTTCAGCTATGGGTGCACGAAAAAAATAAACTCCGGGATCAGCAGCGTAGGACAGGGACGCATGGAATCCTACCAGAAAGTCAGTACCGGATTCGAAAACATGGAAATTGAAACGATCTTTCAGCTACGCGTTTCAAACAACAGCGAGCAATGCCTGGTCCCTGACTTTCAAGGCTTCAAGCTAAGGCAGTGCGACGGCAAGTCCCACTGGAAACTGCTGTACAAATCAAAAACGGACAACAACATCGTTCGGATACAGTACAGGCTTTCGCCCATGTGCCTGAGCGGATCCGGCGGCAATCTCACTTTGACGAGAAAACCGCCGAACGGTCAGGTCCAGGACTGTGGTGACGGCATATACGACATCCGTTTTTCAGACGGAGCGTTAAAGGAAGCCTCTTCAGGGAAAAGCCTGAGCTATATGAAAAACGGACCCGCGCTGGAAATATGGACACCGGTAAAAAGCGATCTCAAGGTTGTAGACAGCTGGAACATCGATCTCAGTTATGGAACTCCCTTTTTGCATCCGGGAAGAAAGGATGAGCCCGGATCTTACGAGTCCGATGGCTGGAGCCACTCCAATAAACGCTGGCTCAGCGACATAACCGTTTATGCAAGCAAGGACGGAAATAAGATCAGGGGAGTCACATCACATTACACTGACGGAAAGACAGTAACGCAAAATCATGTCGGAGGCTGCGTGCAGGAGGACCAGGAGTGTAAAGCCATAGGGACCTTCACGGTAGACAATCCTCCCGACCACACGAAAAAACTTGATGTCAACGAACTTCTCAAGCTCAATTTTGTTACTTCCGTAAAAGTCCTGTATGACGACAAATACATTGTGGGACTCAAAATTACCGGAAACGTATCCGGAGAAAAGACCTTCATGGCCCCGTCACAGAATCCGGCAGGCAAAAAGGAATTCATACTCGCTTCGGAACTTAACCGGGCGGACCAGATTATCTACGGATTTTATGGATCGATAGGTCAGGAGGGCAATAATTCTGCAAACAGCTATTTGAAAGATCTGGGTGTCATTGCCGGCAGCTTTGAAACCTACTCCATCTCATGGGATGAAGAGTGGACCCAGGCAGGGAGCGAAACAGTATTGATCAGGCGCAACGGCCAGGTTGTAGGCCCATTCGGGCCGATACCCGCACCGAGCATAACCGACAAGGGATATTTTGAAACGGTAACGGCAACTGATGCCATGAAAAGGCACTGGATAGGCACTATTGAACTCTTTTCCGGGGGAGGCGAATATTATTTCGACTGGCATACCAGTAATTGCGTCATCGCCAATGACGTCGTTGGAATCAGGATAAATTATTCATACGAGGATTCCCAGGGCAACAAAAGCGAGCCTGTCCTTACCACGGGGTTTATCGGTTACGACGACGGTTCAGGTCCAAACAAGAAACAGCGTATTGTTTTTAATAATTACGAATATATCAGCAAAATCGAATACAGGACCCTTCACGCCGAGGGCGACTACAATTACGAACCTGACAGCGAATGGGGTACCTACTGCTATTCTATGCCCAAAAAAGGCATCGCTGCACTGAGATTTACAATCAGCAATATCATGGATGCAAGCGAGCGCGTCGTTTCCTGGGATGCAAGCGTTCAAAACGAGGCGCGGGTAATAATGAAGGAAAAAAGCTATCGAAGATGGGAGCTTGGTTTTGGCCCCTGGACGAGCATGGATAACGAAAAGAATCAGGCCATAATAGGTTTTTACGGCCTGCACGGTGAAACAAAAACCGAAGACTGGTATGCCACAAAATTCAGAAAGACGCTTGCGATAGGCGCCATGGGCCCCATCCTGACAACCGTCGGCTGCGCCTTCCGATATAAGACGTTCACCACCGAGGAAATCGCAAAAATAGAGGCCTTCGGCAGAATCAAGTTTGAGGACGTAAAGGACTCGGATGGCAAAGTCACAGGAAAAGTGCCCAGCTGCGCATCGGCTTCTGGTTCCCCCTAAAGACTCCTCGAAGGCCTTGTCCATGGTCCTGTAAGCGGGTGTCCGAAAATTTAG
>JADFZC010000749.1 GCA_015232735.1 Oligoflexales bacterium
TTGACACAAAGGCTGTTTTCTTTTTCTTTTTGTTCTTGTACAAAGGTATGTTTCAAAAAAACATGCATGTTTTTTCAATTTAAAATAGCCATTTTTTTTTACGACATCGATTTTTCTGAACAATCGATGGGCGTTATCCTTTCAAATATCGCAACCTAATGAAAAGTCTTTGAAAAAATGCCAACGAAAACCTTCACGACAAGACCCTGGATTAACTCCTGACAACCTGACGAATAAACTGCAATATCAATCTCTCCTTTAAACACTTTTTGACTGGAATGTAAATTGCACTCCCCGAAATTGAAATGTTAACTTTTGCTGCTGAATAACACTGAATTCTAAAATGATCCCGAAATGAATTCTTGCTGTCCAAAGATCCTGGAACAAATGCTGGGTTTATCAAATTGTTCAATTTGATTCTTTATAGCCTTGGAGCCAAAAAAAATAAGGAGAGAAATTATGGCCCTTTTCAGAATGAAACCAAAAATGATGGTCGTCTCCCTGGCAGGTCTGAGTTTTTTATTCGGTTGCACGAAGAAAACTGTCACCGATTCTGACCTGACTTTCAACCACGATGACATGTATCAGTTCTCGGGAGCGGATCAGGATAATCTCAATCTAACATCAATCCCGATCTGTTCTTCCAACCTCGCCGGTGCGAATGGTTCTCTTGCCTTGGCAAACGAATCGTACCTGAGGCTGAGGTTTTTCAAGGTTGAATATGAAGACCTGGGACAAAAAGTGAATGGAAGCGCTGAAGGAGACGTCACAAACGTAATAGAAATATCGAGAGAGATGACCATATCCAAAGACTGGGTGGAAAGCAGCAAAATCGTAATAACCCCGAATTTCTACGATGATGACGCCATAAACGATGGTCACTACCTCGCCATACTTTGTGAAAGCACAAAACCGTGTCTGCCGCCATCAAAGGAAGCTCTTACGGCGTATAAAAACAGGTTCCAGGCCGGCGAATGCGGAAATTCAAGAGATGGAATGAATTCCTCATGCAAAAATATGCTTTTCAGCACGGATGGAAGCTCAAGTTTCTTCGGGATAACATATCCGGTTACAATCAAGAACAAGAAATTCACCCAGGGCGACTATGAATTCGTATACCTGTCCTCCGGTGCGGAATCCAAAGCCGGATGCGGCTCCGAAAATCTCAGGGACAACGTGATATTTGAAACGTCAGGCGGAAAATCGCCTGCTTCGCCTGCCACTGGTGTTGACCCCAGCGATGCAAGCGCATCCGTAACGCCAAGGGAACCTGGTCCCGCTACAACTCCCGGAGCAATCGGCCAGCCACCGATGATTCCGACCACAAACATAAGCGAAATGGGCCAAGCTCCGTCTACACAATCTCAGCCGCCTGTGGTTGTAACTCCTCCGCCCCTTCCTCCGATACCATCGATTCCGCCCGCAAGCACCATTCCCGGATATCTGGGAAATGGCGGTAGAATGCCCGGCTTCGACTTTAACGGCAAGCAGTTTACGCCAAACGGAAATTCCGGCGGCGGCAACAGCCCCTGGCCAAATCTTGGAAACTTCGGAGGAGGCTCCGGCGGTGGTTCGAATCCTGGCGCGAACTTCGGAAACATGATGCAGGGAATGGCCAACGGATTCAGCAATATGCAGCAAAGCATCCAGAGCATGCCTAACGGCCCGTTAAAGGAAGTGCTTACGCTCGGACACGACTGCTTCAGCAAAGGCACCAAAATAATAGTGGTTAAAACTGACAGCAGCGGGAAAATAGTACAGTTCGGCCAGAAAAATATTGAAGACGTCAAAAAGGATGACATTGTCTATGAACCCATGAAAGACAAAGCCTACAGGGTTTATGACACGTCAAGCGACATACAGGCCGTGGCCCTGTACAGACTTGAGATCAAAGGCGCAGGCAATGAGACTGCAAGCATCACGGTATCCTCAGCCCATCCCCTGATGACACAGTCAGACAAGGGCGTCATCGGAGTGACACAGATATCCAACATACGAAGCGGAGACAGCGTGTTATTCGCATCAACCGATTCGATTGCCTCCGGCCAGAAAAAGCTCTCATGGAGCAAAGTCGTAAGGCTTACACGACTCGGTCAAAGAGCCGGCAAGATGAGAAACACCCCGGAAAAAGGCGAGAAGGTTTACAACCTGAGACTGGAACCTATCTCCGGCGGGGCGGCAGCCAAAAACCAGACAGACTCATTCCTTATAGCGAACGGAATAGTGTCAGGAGATCTCAGTGTTCAGGAGAGGCTTGAGCTTCAAACCCAGAAGAACTACCAGAAACACGTCAACTCCTTTGTTACCGAAGAATAAAATCATCAAGTTTAAGGAAACCTCGTCCTTCAGGGCGAGGTTCTTCAAGCTAACCAAAATCAGGAGAG
>JADFZC010000750.1 GCA_015232735.1 Oligoflexales bacterium
AAGGGGGAATAGCGTAATCAGTTCTTAAGCATTTTCAAAGGCTCATTGCCAATCTCGATCCTCTTCGATTTGACTTCCTCAGCTTTGGGGATTGCGATTTCAAGAACACCGTTGTTATAGCTTGCCTCGATTGCCTCCGGATTATATACCCTGTCAAGCGTGAACTCTTTTCGGAACTTGCCGTAGCTTCTGAAGTAGTATGAGCCGGATTTGCCGTCATCTTTCTTCTCGCTCTTTCGTTCGCCCGAAATTACAAGCCGTCCATCTTTGGTCTCGATGTTTATGTCCTCTTTTTTCACCCCTGGAAGATCAACGCTGAGTTTGACAAACCTGTCGTTTTCCTCAAGTCCCCATTCAGGCTGAAATGTCTTTTCAACGCTTTCAAGGGAACCAAATACCGTGTTGAAAGGGAAATCGAAAATTTCCGGAAGACTCAGTAAACTTAATGCTCTCATAGTAATTCTCCTTTTCAAGTTCATTTTTTATGTGTGAGAGGATGTTTTCGCCTCTCGAAATGAAAAATAATTCCGCGATGCGGCGAGTCAAGGGAGTAAAAAAAAAATTATTTAATGAATTCTGGGGGTTGACAAATAGAGAAAAGTGATTAAATTAGTTTTTTTGACAAATAATGGAACCTAATCCAAAGTGCCGCCTCATTCACATCTGGTGTTAATAACAGTCTAAATTCCAGAAAATCAAGAGTCAAAACAATCATTCGAATGTACTGAAGATTTTCATTTGGGTCTAATTAGTCGCTGGCGCGAATGCGCCAGCAGACGTATCCTGACGAGCGAAGCGAGTATAGGATCTCCCCGAAATTTCAGCATACTTCAAACAGATCCTATGCAAGCTTCGCTTGCCAGGATACGTCCCTGGCGCATTTCGCGCCAGGGACTAATTATGGAGAACACCCCCCACCTCAACCGCCTTTTCATATTTTAGATTTTCAGTATTTTCTTTAAATGGTACAATTTACTTCTTAGGAAATGAGGATCGAAAAAAATTTCTTCAATTTTCATATCTTTATTACCAGTATAGGAAAAAATGGATTTCATTATGATATGTTTTAAAAAATATGGTGTAATTCTTTCTATTTTTAGCTTACTAGGAGTGACTCAATCAAGAGCTTCAGGACCGGAAATATACAAAGTAGGTATCCTGCAAATGGTCGATGACCTTGATTTCGCAGTAAAAGGCTTCAAAGAAGGTTTAAAGGAACTTGGCTATGAAGAGGGTAAGGATATCATATATGAGTACAGGAATGCCAAAGCCATTTCGGCTAAAATTCTCGAATATGGGAGTTATTTTGTAGAGAGCAAGAAGGATCTGATCTTTGCCTGCTCGACACCGGTTACAAAGTTACTGATGAATATCACTGCAACACGAAAAAAAAATATCCCCATAGTCTTTACCCCGGTTAGCGATCCCGTGGCAGCCGGTCTGGCCAAAAGTTGGGATTCTTCTGGCAATAATCTGACTGGTGTGGCTTCAGGGGTGGTGACGGATAGCCAGCTTGAAATTATGAAGCAGATAAATCCTTCCATCAAGAGGGTTCTTGTCTTTTCCAAGAAAGGTGATAACAGTTCTGAAGAAGGCTTGAAAAAAATAGAATCGAAAGCAAAAGAGCTTTCGATAGATCTGGTTGTGGAAAGACCGGTAATGTCCAAGGATGTCATAGCTGCCATGGAGAGAATCGATCTTGGCACCATTGACGCAATCCATATACCGCCAGACACAATGGTGGGAAATCAAGTTGACAAAATTTTCAAGCTCAGTCGAAAATTTAAAATTCCCATCATAGTTCACAGTATGCCACTGATCCACCAAGGTGGATTCATGTACTATGTCGCCGATTATTACCAGCTTGGTAAACAGGCAGCCAGACAGGCTAACAAAATTCTAAAAGAAAAAATTCCGCCTCATAAAATACCAATTGAAAAACCAGTGGAATATTTTTTAGGGGTGAATAAAGATTTACTAAAAGAATATAAGCTCAAATTACCAGATAATCTGGCAGGAAAGGCCAAGCTTGTTCCAATGTGATGATTATGAAAATATGGGTTATGCTTTGATTCGTGATTACCCCAATTTTTTTCATGAACATCAAAAATTTTAATACCGCTAACCGGATTGAATCGATTGGAGGATTGAATGAAAAAGATAATGATTTTAAGCGGATTTTTTGGGTTGGCCTCTCTTCTGGCCACTTTTGAACTGGAAGCGCTCCCGTCAAAGGCTTCGATGGGGGAATGTGTTGTAAAGGTAAACGATGTTGTGAATCTTATCAACAGGCAAGGCAACGACGAAGCTGTCAAGCAGGTGAACGAAGGCAAATTCTCCTGGAAGGATTCCTATGTCTTTATCATAGACATGGAAGGATTG
>JADFZC010000751.1 GCA_015232735.1 Oligoflexales bacterium
TATTAAAATGATGATGACCAACATTAAGGAAGCAGAAAATATTGAACAATTGGAAAATTCCATAAGAATATTTGCCCCGGAAATTGATCGAGCTATTACTTCAGTAGAGGGTATGATAAATGATATCATGGAAATTGGAAGAACGTCATCACCATCAATGGAGCCAGTTTCAATAGAATCAATTATCAAAATTTCTCTTTCTGAGCTTTGTATGGTTTACCAAAATTCGGATATTCATATCGATTATCAGTTTTCGCACAAACACATGTTCAATGTGGACCCATTAAAAATTGGCAGGGTATTTTCAAATATCTTGGGCAATGTTTTTCAAGCAGTTAAACTAAAGAGAGAAATATGGATAAAGACGAAAGAGTATGGCGAAAAAATGACAATATGTTTAAATTTAATAGGTGAAACTACTACACGCTTAACAAATCAAACCAAGCAAATAATTGAATCTTATGGAAATATACTGCCTCAAGAAAATGACAGTAATCAATGTTATATTGGATGTTTTTGTCGTCAAATATTTTTGAATCAACCATGTAATTTATCCTCAAACGTTAAGAAGATTTCATTTCGGTGAAAGATTATATCAAAGAACCAGGGCGGGATCAGCTATTTTAATGGGGTTGGGATCGTCAATGTTGTATGCTCGGAACAGAAGCGCAGAAGAGGCGCTAAAACAAGGAAATATATCGTTAGCAGCAATCTATCTTTGACAGCTCGTGAATTTATAAGTCAATACAGAAAACGATGGGCAATAGAAAAATATCACATGTTATTAAAAAAGTACTATGGATTTGAGGACTGTCAATCGCCCTGTTTTAAAGCTGTTCAGACACATGTTGTAATCTGCGTTTTGGCAGATATAATGCAACATCATTTGAATGAATGGCTTCCAAAATTTGGTACAACAGTCCACGAGTATGAGTAGTATACTCTAATCAAACAATCTGCAAGGGTTATAGACCTATTTGGTAGTAGAGATCATATCAAAAACCTGGTTTTTGAGGCGACACAGAAGGTTGTAGGGCTATACCTATTGATATGAAAGCGAAGTAGCCATTTACATAAAATTTCGTGCAGGTTCTAAGTTTAAATTCAATATTTTTAGTCGCTACAATTATGAGTAGGCACAGTGGAATCTGCATAATCCGTGTTAAAAAATTAAAAAAATATGCTGCAGTTTCCGACGCATTAGCGCCAAAAACTGATTATCTCATCGCCCATTTCTTTTGTCCCCAGGATTTTCGTGTGCGTCGCCCCCCAGGCCAGGTCTGCAGTGCGAAATCCCCTCTTAAGGGCCGATTTCACCGCATTCTCAATGGCCATGGCCTCTTTTTCGAGATCAAAAGAATAGCGAAGCATCATTGCAGCCGACAAAATCGTGGCGATGGGATTGGCAACGCCCTTTCCCGCGATATCCGGGGCTGAACCGTGGATCGGCTCATAAAGTCCCAGCCTGGCATCACCGAGCGAGGCGGAAGGGAGCATTCCTATCGAACCGGTTATCATGCTCGCCTCGTCGGAAAGGATGTCGCCAAACATATTGCTCGTGACAATGACATCAAACTGCCCTGGGTTGCGCACAAGTTGCATGGCTGCATTATCGACCAGCATGTCATTGTAGGCGATGTCTGGATATTCCAAAGCCAGCCTGTGCATTACCTCCCTCCAAAGCCTCGAGCTTTCTAGGACATTCGCCTTGTCGACACTGGTCAGCTTTTTGTATCTTTTTTGCGCCATCTCAAATGCCACCCGGCCGATGCGCTCAATTTCATGAACGCTGTATGTCTCGGTGTCGAAAGCCGTCTCTTCGGCCCCATTTTTGCGCCTTCCCCGCTGGCCAAAATATATGCCGCCCGTCAATTCCCTGACAATGACGATATCAAGTCCATCGCCGATTATTTCCGGCTTCAAGGGACACGCCTCCTTCAAAGCATTGTAAAGAATTGCGGGGCGAATATTGGCGAAGAGGGAGAGTCCTCCTCTCAGGGCGAAAAGAGCCTGCTCCGGGCGCAAGTGCCCCGGCAGGTTGTCCCATTTAGGCCCGCCGACGGCGCCGAGTATGATACTGTCACACCTTTTGCAAATATCCAGAGCATCCTTCTGAAGCGGAGTTCCCAGCGTATCGATTGCCGCTCCGCCTGCCAGTATCCCGGTGTATGAAAAATTGTGATGATAAATCTCACCCACCCTGTTCAAGACCCTGATTGCCTCGTCCACGATCTCGGGGCCTATTCCATCGCCTTTTATTACAGCCAGTTTAATATCCATATGCCATCCTCCTCAAGCTTTTCCGATTGATTTGATCAAGCCGCCCTCGGAAATTATTTTCTGGATGAAGTCGGGAAAGGGCGATGCATGGTATGTTTCGTT
>JADFZC010000752.1 GCA_015232735.1 Oligoflexales bacterium
CAATGCGCGCCACGGATGCCCTCATCCAGGCTTGATGCCTGCTCATTCCAAAGCGGCCTATGAGATAGTCGTTGAGGCTGCTGTAACCTCTCATGGCATAAATCTTTCGACGAAATAGTATATTTAGCTGGATGAGCAGGGTCACAAGAAGTCCCCTCTCTTTTTTCAAGGTTGAATTGATCATATTCTCAAGTTCATCATGTGAAATGTACTGCCAGTTTGAATATTCAAGATCCATTGTCTTCTCCTTTTCTTATGCCGGAAAGATCATATCACGGTTTTTCCGGCAAACTTTTTTCCGATTTTCAAAGGACCGGAAAAAGAGGCTTTGAGGTTTAAAAGCTCCCTTTTTGGCGGGCGAAAAAGGGGGAAATATTGTTTTTTCATTGACGGAAACTCAAACGTGCCTTGGCATTTGCGCCATGAATTCGAAAAACCTGTCGAGAATTTTCTATTTTTCTCACAAAAAAATTGAACTGTTTTTTTCGCCGATACTTTTAATGTCCGTTTTCCCGGGAAAACAAAAATATCTGACCTTCGCTTGTTTTAGGCTTGGTACGGTGTTACAGGGATTCAGGCCATTATCACGCTTTCTTTTCACCCTGGTGGCTGCGATTATGAATATCAACAATTTGTTGAGAAGTTGCCATATCAAATCATTAAGATATCATCTTTTCGACAGAAAAGGACTTTGGGCCAGGATTTCCCGACACACTGAAGTAATGGATACTTATGTGCTGAAATTTTCTATGGGAAAAACATTAATTTTTTATTAATAAAACAGCTGAATAATAAACAGACAGACTCATCCAATCACTTCGGACCCGACTAAACATATTGTTGAATATACCGAAAAATATACTGGTTTATGAAAAAAAATGGGACAGCGATGAGATTGCTTAAGACAAAAATAAAAAGTATTCTTTATTTTTTTCCTTTGGGCACGTTAGATCTGATGGACGACAGCCAGCTTTTGGCGCATGCGGGCAAAAAGGTGGGATCGTCACGTGTCCCCATAGCATTATTCATCGCACTGAATATTTTTTGCATGACCAAAATCCATGCCGGGACAGCGAACCCAAATCCCATGAAGCCCCTGATATCGAACGAGCTGCCAGGTGAAGTAACGAGGCAGGATGTTCAGAGGTGGTTTAAGGAAAGTTCTGAAAAAATAGCTAGGGCGGTTATAGGCGATCAGGATGACGAGACAAATTTGTCAAGATATATCGATTTTATGGAAGACAAGGATGGGAAACTTGATATTGGTTCGATAATAAAGAGTGGTGAAACAGGCGCTAAGTGGAAGGAACACCGTCTCGACAAGGTGCCAAGCTTCGGATTTACCGATTCCAGTTATTGGATCAGGATACTTATTGAAAATAATACCAGAGAACGACAGAATTTCTTCATCGAACTTGCCTATCACACTCATGATTTTGTTGAACTTCATGTTTTCAGAGAGGATGGAAAATATACGATCATAAAGACGGGAGACCATTATCCATATTATCAAAGGCCGATAGACCATCAAAATTTTGTATTTCCGCTTGCCATTTCGAATAACAGTAAAATATTGACCCTTTTTAGGCTAAAGACCGGGGGTGCGATGTTGATTCCCCTGAAAATCTGGGATACTGAGACCTTCCATTCCGTGAAATCCCGTGAATTGACCCTCTTTGGGATGTATTATGGAATAGTTGTGGTAATGATCCTTTACAACCTTTTTCTTTTTATTTCCATTCGGGATTTCATTTACGTAGTTTATTCACTTAGTGTGACAGCATTTGCTACTTTCCAGGCCGCCATCAACGGACTTGATTTCAAACACCTCTGGCCGGAAAATATTTATATGGCAAATTATTCGATATTTATTTTTGTTGGGATATTTAATATATGGATGATGCTTTTTACCCAGATTTTTCTTAAAACGAGAATCCATCAGCCCATATTGCACAATATCATATCATGGGTAATCTATCCATGGGCTTTCCTGGGTATTTTATTTTCGGTTTTTGGTGTGAAAAATCATCAGACGGTCATCACGGCATTACAGCTAGTCGTCGCGATCATAGTGTTCATAACCGGAGTCATGTCAATGATCAAAGGGTATCGGGCCGCCCGTTTTTACGTGCTTGCATATGCCTTTTTTTCAACAGGCGCTATACTTTTTGCTTTCAAATCCTTCGGAATACTGCCTTCCAACATTATAACAGATTATGGCGCACAGATAGGATCGGCTCTTGAAGCCGTACTTCTCTCCTTTGCACTGGGAGATAAAATCAGGATAGAGCAGAACGAGGCGCAAAGAAAAATCGAGGAGCTTAACACGGGTCTTGAGGAGGAGGTGTTGAAACAGACGGAAGAGCTTGTGAATGCGAAC
>JADFZC010000753.1 GCA_015232735.1 Oligoflexales bacterium
GGCCTTTGAATAATCCGCGCCTGAACAAAGTATCTTTATATTGTCCGCCATATGTCCGATTGTTTTGAGGGTACTTGCAAACGTGCACAAATTATCTTTGTCTTGCGGGTTTGATGTTGTCTGCTCGCTGGTCGCAGAATTTGTGACTTCCGGCGTTGAAGGGGGAGTTTGTGAGGAACTGGCTGTGTTTGCATTATTTGATGTATCATTTGATGGATTTGTATTGGTGGATACACTTTTTGATGTATTACTAGAATTATCCTGTTTGACTGAGGGATTTTGATTGTTGCTGGAAGAATTGGACGGCTGATTCGGAGGAGCTACACAGGCGGCAGCATTGGCATTTTCTTTTTTGTTGCAATCTACGGCCGGAGCTGATGAAGTTTTGCCGCCTTTTGTCTTGCTGTCGTCGTCAGAAGTGCAGCAGAGCAGCGTTGATATTGACATTATAGATAAGATGAAAAAAACTTTTGACGAAAAATGAAAATGCATTATACCTCCTCCTGAAAAGATAAATTTTTTTGGGCTGTCTCAAGACTCTATTTCGTCATTCTGGGTGTAAGCGAAAGATCTCGGGTCAGAAGATCATTTGCTTATGCTCAGGATGACGAAAGGGGTTTTGAGATAGCTTCTATTTAATTCATTCACAGAACTGACATTACGTTTTGCAATTGGCATTCCAATACCGTGTCCTTCATACTCTCCTTAAATATGATCGATTGAACCGAAAAAAAGGAACAGATTGTGCATGGCACTTGTGATAATGCAACTTTATATAATTTAAAGGGAAAACTTCAAAAATATTCTTTCATGAATTCAGATGGAAAATTACGGAATTGACGAAAAATCTGGTGTTTTCAGTATTGGAAAACATTCAGGTTCCAGGTGACACAATCCAATTTTGCTTAAATTTCTTAATGTTGAAAAATATGAGACTGGTGGTTGAAGAAAAGATTTCAAGGTCGTTCCCATTCCCAAAAATTCATGCTGAATCAGACTGTTAACCCGAATATGATTTCTCGTGCGCTAAAATTGGAAAACGAGTTGAAACAGGCATTTTTTTAGAATGCATGTCCAAAAATGGAATGTTATCCCAAATTATGAAACAGGGTATGAGGATTGCAAAATGGCTTACGGCGTCAAAATCAAAATAGATCAAATCATAATCAGAAAAAAAAGTGAAAGGGATGGCATATGAGGTATTTTTGTGCAGGGAATATTATAATATCTTTTATTGCAACAATCTGCTTTTCTGGATGCAATAAAAGTGCGGAAAAACTGAATGCCAGGGCAGTCATGGGTGAAAAAAGCAAGGATGCCACTGCTTCAGAGGAAGCGGACACAGGAGGTCTTTACTGTCATGGCGAGGAGGCTGTGAATCTTTATTCAGCTAATAGCCGGCAGCGGGGGCCAACAGATGAGATGGTCGCAAAACTTGATCTCAAGACGCTAAATCTGTGCGCATTTATCAAAGATCTGACAACATTAGGTCATATGAAGGAGAACATTGACCTCTTTTGCACCAATGACAGAAGTGACTATAGCAAAGCTTTTCTTGATACCATAGCCTTTGCAAGATTGAATTCAACTTCAATCAAATATTTTCATGCATCCGGAAACCATATCGTGACTTATACGGCCATGATTCTGCCGGTTTCAACTTCCGCATTAAAGAAAACCGCTCTTGTTGCAACGAAAATGCCGGTTAGTTTCACTGCCGGACCGATTCATGCAATAAGGAATGTTTCGCAGGTCGAAAATGTTACTATTTCCAAGAAGGAACCTGGGAATACAAGAAACTACTTATATAATCTTGTCCAGAGATCAAATCGAAAGGGATGGAGAAATTTAAACGATGAGGTTCAGTTTGAACTTAATGTTTACCAGCCGCCGGAAGATAATGGTTCGTGGCTGAGCGTTGATTATCTAAAAGGCCGTGGTAGGCATATTTATTCCAGCAACCGATTGACCTTTGTTCTTCCTCTTGATGAAACCAAATGCCTCTTTGTTGCTGCGATAGTCACTGATATAGATACTTTACGAAAGCCAAAGTTCGCCTATCCCGGAGCGAGGGAGGCAGCCAGCAATACATTGAGAAATTTTGTGACAGCGGCTAAGAATTATGTCCCGCCGGCCGCGACGCCGTCCCCGGCTGAGCCAGCGGCATCGGACGCATCCCCGGCAGCAACGGGTTCGAGCGAGGTGGTCTCTGAAGTTACGCCAGCTGAAAAGACGGCTGAAAAGACGGCTGAAAAGACGGCTGAAAAGACTGATGAGAAGGACGATTCTGAAGACGATCTAATAAAATCAGAGAAAAAATAAGGCAGTAAAACTGCGGTGTAAAAAATCATTTATATAGCATTCAAACCATGCCAGGAA
>JADFZC010000754.1 GCA_015232735.1 Oligoflexales bacterium
GAAAATGATGCTTACGGAATAATCCTTTTCCACAGGCGTGCTGTATAAACTGTCTGACCCGTCGAACACCAAAACTATCCTGCTCCCCTTTTTTACCCTGTAGGCCGCAAAATCCATATTGAATCTCAAATAGAAAGGAACATCAGGCTCACAGCCAAGCATCGTATACGGACCGTGCGTGATAAGTTTGAGGATTCCGTTTGAACTCTCTTCATAAAGGTATGCCACTATCTGACTGTTTTTTGCCGAGGGTTTTACCCACGCGCTTATTGCCGGGGCTCCGACGATGAGCCTGTCCTCACTCTGCGGGGAGGATCGGTAGGCCAGCGTGGTGTTTCGGTTCATAAGATAGATATTGCTGTAAACCGGTATCTTCAGGTGAGACTCAAGTATTGTGCTGAGTACCGGAATGCCCGACTCGGCGAAGGTCATGCCGCTGTTTTTGAAGGTATCGACATATTCAACATCGAAAAACGGGAAGGACTCCGTAAGGCTTCCATAGGGCTCCTCCCTCCTGCTGCCAAAGTAGAGCGCCGACCTGTCTATGCTTCTTGCGGGCCATTCGGGAAAGATTATTTTTTCATTGGAGAGCTTTACCGCTATGCTGACCCCTGACAGCCGCATGCCCGAACCCGCGGAAGTGTCCCTGCCCCGCAGCCAGTATTCCATCCACCGAATCGTGTTGTCCCATGCGGTGGTCGGAAATCCCAGATTGCCAAGGATTTCAGGGGTTACATGTATGCCAGGCTCAAGATCCAGCTTTTTCGGCCCTTTTAATCTGGAATAAAAATCAAGAATCTGATTCGGCGTGAAAAGCTGGTCGTTTGTATGATGGATAAAATATACCGGAACATTCCTCTCATTGTACTTGTCTATGATATTTATGGCCGAACGCGGTCCCGTATATGAGTCCACCTCTTCGCGGGTGGCGGTCTGGTTTTTGATCTTCTCAAAGAGCTGCTCCATTCTCCTGTCGAGATTTCTTGAAAATTTTCCGACAATGAGGAGAATATTACCCCAGACCCTCTTTGGCGAATTATTTTCGTAGAGTCCCCTTTTAAGGTCGGTCCACCCGCTCATCGAGACTGCTGTCTTGATACGCCTGTCATGGCCGGCCGCAAGTATCGAGATCCCCGCACCATAGGAAACGCCCGCAACACCGATGTTGTTCTCATCCACGCTGTAATTGGAGATAAGCCAGTCGATGACCGAACTCACGTCCCCGACATCGTTGGGCCCGCCTACATCGACAGTCCCCTCTGAAAATCCAAATCCCCTCGTGCTGTAGGAGGCGACGATAAACCCCCTCCCGGCAAGGCGCCTCATTTGCAGAAAATAACTTTCCCCGGGCTGACCCCACAGGCTCGGCAGAACCACAGCCGGAAGTTTCCTGTCAGGTTCCACCGCCCTGGGCATCACAAGTATGAGGCCAAGCCTGACTCCATCAAACGAATTTATGCTGACACGCCTTGTGACGATGCCCTGCAGCTCCCCGTCGCGGGGCACTTCTGCATAAGACATAAAAGGCCATGCGAGCATTATTAACAGAGCCATGGACCTGAACATATTGGACAAGAATCTTGACGAATCAAAATAACTCAATGATATTCCTCCCTTTGCGTTTGGTTAAAACAAAAAATTTTCAAGTTTGACAGGTTTTCACTGAATACTAGCTTTTTTTCAGCACCCTGTGCAATAATTTCATCAAGCTTCCGGTTGATGGGCTTTTAGTTTTTTTTAATTGAAATTTGAAAAAGAGGCCTTTTCATGGTTCGCACAATAGTTCTTCTGACGCTTTCAAATTTTTTCATGACCTTCGCATGGTACGGGCATCTGAAGAAATTGAACAATGTCAATATTGTGTTCGTTATTTTGATAAGTTGGGGCATAGCGTTTTTTGAATACTGTCTACAGGTCCCAGCAAACAGGATAGGCTATGGATTCTTCTCCCTTGAACAGCTCAAGATCATGCAGGAAGTCATTACGCTGGTCGTGTTTGCGCTTTTCAGCATTTTTTACATGAATACGCCCTTAACCCGTAACTTCCTGTGGGCCGGCTTATGCCTGATAGGCGCCGTCTATTTTATTTTTCGGGACAGGCTGGGCTGATTCATTACCAGCCGTACGCCTTGAGGATTTCATCCAGACTGACTGTCTGCGGCACATCCGGGGCCGACTTGAAATTCTTGATTCCCACGTCCGGCCTGCCGGTAAAAATCCCGTCGACGCTGCGCTGCGACACACTCCTTAAATCCTCCGGATCATCGATAATCCATGCGTGAACAAACATGGAAAGCCCATGAACCATAGTGTTCATCCATGGCTGCACGAGATCGGCAAAATTCTCATTCTTTGAGCTGAACGACGCTGAGGTGCATA
>JADFZC010000755.1 GCA_015232735.1 Oligoflexales bacterium
TAGGAATCTGGCCAAAGGAGATGGAAGAACTTTGTGCCGGGCACAATATCTTTTTGCTGTAGAGGCTGACAGTCCGAAAAAAACTCACGGTGACAGCACAATCGCCTTTGCATCCACATTTTCCACCGTCGTTTTTGCCGGGATGAGCCTTCGCGTTTCATCAGCAAGAAGCAGCGTATTGTCGCTTAGCGCAGGGCACTCAGCCTCCTTTATTACGGGTGAGAAATTCAGCACGGCGGCGGTGCTGCTGGACTTGTACGAGATATCCCCGTTCTTAAGCGGAATTTTATTTATCCATGTGGTCTGTCCCTCGCTTCCCTCACGTCCGAGCGGGGTTGTGGTGATCACGATAAGGCCGTTGTCGTCAAAGGTTGGAATCATCGAGGCAAGCCCCTCATGCTCTCCCGCGTTTTGATCTGCACCCTTATACATCTTGAACCACTCCATGCGCCCTGCCGAATCGGTTCTTGCCACCCACATGTGCTCATGTATGCTTCTCTCCGCAAAACTGTTTCCGGCCAGGAAAAGGGCCCCGGATGTGCTCTGGGCAATAGCGCTCGGCTGAAGCCCGATGTTGAATATTCCATCCTTTGCGGAATTCGAAGTTGCAAGCCCTGTCACGCCGGATTTCTTGATTTTAAACACCAGGGCTTTGGAACTGAACGATCCGTATGATAACGCACCGGTAAGGAGAACGTCTCCGTCCATTGACTGAATTCCGCCCGCAAGGCGGGTCCTCGTGTCTCCGCAGCCTGTGATTTTCTTGCTCCATTTGACGTTTCCATTATGATCAAAATAAATCAGCCAGCTTGTCCATGACGGCCCTTTGATTATCGTCTCCCCAAGAATGATAAATCCGTCATCAGTCATCACCATGCCGGTAATCCTGTCGTCACCCTCCGGAATGCCCCCGCTCTTCTGCCATAAAATTCTGCCTTTCGCATCCATCTTCACAATCCAGATATTCAGCCTCATCGTATCACCTTCGGGCAGGGTGCCCGCAAGATAGTATCCGCCCCTGTCATCGTTCATAAAAGCTGTAAACTGCTGGTCGGCTGAAATATGGAGATCCCCGTCAAAAACCTTCGACCATTCCACCTTGCCGGAGTTTGTCAGTGCGAGTATGCCATGAGGTTCCGTAGTGGCCGCAAGATATCCAGAGGTCTCCTTTGCATAAACCACCGACTGGATATATGGATTCGGATATTCGATGTTGGATGTCGTACGATATTTTTTCACCCATAAAGGAGCGCCGGATTTTAACGGGCTTGACTTGGCAAGAACCTTCGAAAATCCTCCCGCAATAACGATATTTCCATCGGGCCCCCCGGCGGTGGAAACCCATGGTGCAGGATTAACCCAGCCATCCCTGTAAGCAAGTGACCATGGAGTGAATTTTGGCAGCTCATCCGTGTTTCCCCCGGCAATTGGAGCTGAGGACGACAGATCGCACATCCCTGAACCGAAATCAGCCGAGGCTATGGTGACATCGGTATTCCAGTCCACAAGATTTACCCTCTTCCCGAAAATCGGAATTGTAATATCAAATCCGACCTCGCCTCCGATGCCGCCTTTTGCGTACCAGCATGGATTTTTGTCCCTGTCCGCCTCCACCTTTGCAAATGCACCTATTGTCCCGTAAGGTCCGGCGGCATCATATAGCCTGATCGATAGTTTCGGACCTATCGTGACTTTGGCATATGCCGAGCCTTTAACGGTCACCTCCGGTTTTTGATGATTCAGACTGGGCGTGACAACATCAGAACGTCCTCCCGTGAGAGTGGAAAATCCCACATCCACCCCGCCTTTGAAATTATCCGAAGACTGGATGAGGAAAGAACTCGAAGCCCCACCCTCGATTTTAGACTTGAGCGAGACCTCGGGAATAAAGACAAGATATCCCACAGTGATCAGCTCCATAGGCTGGGACCACAGGATTTCGCTGCGTTCGTATTCCCTTGTGGCTACACCGTTGAAACTGAGTCTTGCGATCGTCTCGGCCATCAGGGTGAGCCCCACCTTGGCTTCGGGCAGCTCTATGTCCACAAATGGAGGCACAGGCCTGATTTTTATCAGGCTCCAGTCGAAATCGAAGCCAAAGCTGTACTCCAGGCTTCCGCCAAGCTCTCCTGTCACCTGCACCTGATCCTCCCGGGTGGAGGGATCATTGTCACCGTTGAAGGCAAACCAGTCGAGAGACATTTTCCCCTCGGCCTTCTCAAGATTCAGACCAGACGGGGATTTTCTTATCGCGCCGATATCCTCTATCTTCCTTGTCGCCTGGACCTTG
The DNA here is from genome assembly GCA_015232735.1 of Oligoflexales bacterium. The sequence goes on from JADFZC010000755.1 coordinate 2,291, forward strand.
AGTTTTTGAAAAGCGAGCTGTATGGGCACAACGCTTGTTTTGACCGTCGTTTCATCATTGCTTCTTTCAACCGAATCGACAATTCTCAT
>JADFZC010000756.1 GCA_015232735.1 Oligoflexales bacterium
AAGGAAATATCATCATTTTTGTGGCTGTCCTCTTAGCTTGGCGGTGAGTTCTGCAACATATCTGCCCTGGAATTCCGCCGCCGCCAGTTCATTGTCACTAGCGTAAGTTTCGATAAAAGTATACCCAAAACCCTTAATATAAATAATAGCAGCGGTTACACGAAGAGATTAGATGTAGTCACAACAATAGCCCGTGGGGGCGGATCGTATCATTTGAAATATTTAGAACCTTGACTACATTTGCTAAGGTATCAGGAATATTTTCCAACTGATAATTTACTTTTAGACCTTTTTTCCTTAAAATGCATGCCAACCTTATTTTTCTAAGATCACTCAAAAAATTATTTATATTTCTTTTATACCCAGCTTTTTTCCTCGCCCGCGAATAAGCCACGCGTGTTAACAGATAAGAAATTACACAGATCAATACATGTACTTCTATTTTTTGGTCGGTCCAATGGAATTGCGGACGAATAGCCAAATGATAGGGATTTTTAAAATTCTTAAAAACATATTCCACCTTTGCTTGCCCTTTGTATGCCAAGATAATTTCTTCATTGCTCCATTCATGCCGGTTGGTTATCAATATTTTCCGCCCCAGGACCTCCTCCTTAAGTTTATTGAAACAATCGTAATCAATATGATAGGTAAAAGACAATTTTCCCTCTGGTATTTCTAATAAATTGTATTTTAATATCTCTTCAATAAATTGTCCCTTAATTATCTTCTGCAAACGATTTTCAATTTCCTCTTTGCTATATTGCTTATGATTTTTGGGATTTTCCAGTTGGCGTTTAAATTCTTCAAGGTCTTTATATTTTTTCTCAAGGTGTTGATAAATACCTTGAATTTGCCCTTCCTTTAATTGTTGGGAAATGGTTACCAGGCATGTGCGTTCTTTGCCCCACACCTCCTTTTTAATCCGGTATGCCGGGAGCTCCAAGTCGTCAATTTTAATAGTTGAATAATTTTTATTAGCTTCTTCTATCAAATCTTTAAAATAAGATGGAACCAGTCCAGCTACATAATACAATTGTGTTTCGTTATCAATCTTCTTAAAATTATCTCTTGAATTATTGCCTTTATCAAAAACCATTGTTACATCGGCAAGCTGTTTAGTAACATTCCGCAAGCGTGATAATAAACCAGAGAAATTTTCTTTAAAGGAAGTAATATCGTTTTTGTTCCCTTGATAGGTTTTATGGAACAGGGGAATTTGTTCATCTTTCGTTACCAGCAATGCCATTCCGAACTGTCTTAAATCAGAACGTTTTTGTTTGTTCTTACCTCGTTTTGGTATCTTGCAAGCGAGGTTTTGCGAATCAATGAAGGTAAAAAAATTGGTGGTATCATACAGAAGTAAATCCAATTTCAAGTCCGATTTGTCGAAAATATTTTTTACCAATTCTTCCTCAATCAACGGTATATGTTCTGCCGGCAAACGCTGCATTTGATCCCAAAAATGCTGTGAATCGAGATCGACAAAGGAATTTTTTAAGCAATATTCGAGTGAAGTGTTTTGGCACCAATCGTACCAACCCATTTTACTGGTGGGGTGACAGGCGCGGCCAATAGCCGCCAATAAAATGGATGTTCCGACAGATAAATCATTGCGGACAGGTCCTGATCCACTTTTAAGAGGAGGAATATATTTATTAATAGTATTAATTACGGCTAATTCGTTGGCAACATTGAGCAATGCGGCAGTATCGCCATGAGAGTATGAATTAACTGTAACTTCATTTTCCTGGTTAAGTCTTGCCAACAATGTGTCTGCAGTACCTAAATATTCGATTGGAATATTTTTTGGTTTACCATTAATTCTGCGCGATTCGCAGATGGACCAATAGTTTTTACCTCGAGATTTTCTTGGTGAAAAAAAGGCCATGCTATCCCTCCTTTTTATATTTTAGCCAGTGACTACAATATATCATAGTAAATCTATTTAACAAGATATATTAAGCTTAATTGTCTAAATTGTTTTATTAATTTTCAGTGACTACATAATTAGCATATCAAAAAACGCTCGATCCATATCAAATGGCGGCCTTTTCTGGTTTTTATGCGCAGTATAAAATGGTAAAAATATCGAAACTTACGCTAGGCATTCTCTCCCCTTTGGGGCCGGCGATCGTAGCTGCGCCATAGGGGGAACCGCCAGTGATCTCATCAATCCGCATCTGCCCTTGAAACGAATATGGCAGACCGGCGATCACCATGCCATGATGGAGCAAGGAAGGCAATACCATTCACTCGCTGCATAAAGTTGGCGAGAAGGGGGCTTTTTTCCCTTTTGAATATTTTTGCGACAGAACCACAGAAAGAAAATAAAAGGATAGACTTGTAGCCAGTGCTGACAGTATTTGAAAATGCCG